>JAZQBQ010000047.1:0-120480 GCA_045545755.1 Congzhengia sp.
CCCCCCACGATTGTGAGAGTCCGTCTTGTTCTTTTGTGAAGTATGTATCACATTTGGCATTATCGGGCGAAGCACAAACATCAATATCGAAATCAAATTCAGCGTTTAAGCGGTCAAAAAAATCCTGTGGTGTTGCCCACAGGTCAGTGCTACTACTGAACATTACTTCTGTATTGATAATCGTTCTTCCTTTCTATTTGTTGTACGCAAGATGTATTTATCCATATAATCATCAAATTCCTTTTCTCCTTCATCAGTCATAGTCATTAACACTATTTCTCCTCCGAGGAGTTTTTGTAGCAACATTCCACCTTCATCAACTAAATATTTCTTGGCTCGTTGACAAGCTTCTGGTGTTGCAACAAAAGGTTTTGGAATAGTGGTATGGAGTACTTTATCTGCAAGCCATTGTAAATGATCTGCTTGTGCCTGCGTGCAAGTCGCAATTGGCAATCCACTTGAATGGGACTCTAAAACAAGATGACTTGATTTGCCAGTCCCTCTTCGTTGATAAAAAGTGACCATAGTCGTTCTCCTTAAATTAGGTGCTCGCGCTTGTCAATAGTGCAATATCATCAAGCCACTGCACAATGTTGCAGAGCATACCTTTTGTTTCCTCATTGACATCATTGGTGGCTAAGTATGTATGAATTTGAGAAGTCAGATCCAACACATCGTTTCCATCTACAATGCCAACACCATTGTTGTATTTTTCTGGAACTTGGAATGCTAAGACTGCGGGTTCATCAATGAAGATGTTAACAACCTCGCCGTCGTAGTATTCGATAGTTACCTTAGTCATTAAACAGTAATGACCGCCGTTATCTTCAACATCGACGATAACGCATTCATATTCTTCAGTTCGCTCGTCAGGTAAAGTAGTCGATAAATCTGACGAACTTTCTGTTGTTGGTGGTTCTGTTGTATCAAGAGTTGGAGCTGTCGCTTTCTGACAACCCATCAAGGTCATCACAAGAAGCAGAGCCAACAAAATTCCGAAAAATCGTTTCATAATAAATGAGAACTCCTTTCATTATGAAATACCTGTTTTATAATGCATTTGAAATGCTAATGAGCAGATACCAAACAGGTAATAGTACATTAAAACAAAAGCCATTAAGTAAAGTGTAAATGGCTGCCTGTACGATCATTAGACCAAATCCTTTCTTAACAAGGGTTAAACTTAATTGCGTATTGGTTGTCGCTTGCAAGATTTACTCCGAGAACCTTATCGTAATGTGATGCTTGATTTGGGACAAATCTTCCAAACTTTATAACGATGTTATTGAACACACAAAGCTTTTGAATCCAACCTGCATCGGAACATTCTTTTTCTGTATATCCTGTGTAGATAACCACATCATCGTTGCAATTGTATTTCGTGCGTAGTTTTTCAATAAATGTATATATTTCTTCAAACTGCTCCATTGGTTCAAGAAGACCAAATACAATAGCAGATGTGATTGAGTTTTTAAGATATTTCTCAATAATTACATCGTCATCAACGAAAATATTTGAAGCTTTATGCCACACATCATTGATGCACACAGATATAGGAAATCGTCCCTCAATTGCACATTTTCCGTTACAAGAAACACACCCGATATATAAAGCTGGATACTTATAATCGTCAAATCGTTCTTCTACCAATGTTTTTAATAGCATAATATTCTCCTAAGAAGGGGCTCACGAGGAGCCCCTAAGTTTATAGTTGAACTCTGTCGTTAAATTCAGCGTATTTACCTCGATTGAAGTTATCAACAGGTCGTAAATATCCTGTAATGCGCTGATACTTCTTCAGACGAGATTTACAGATTGGGCACTTATCAACTTTCTCTTTGATATAACCGTGTTCGCTGCAATATCTTGAGATAGGAGAAAGGCTCATATAAGGCACTCTGTAATTCTCACACATTGATTTAACAATGGCTTTTGCTTGTTCACCGCTAATTGCACCATCTAACCATACATGGATAACGGTTCCACCAGTAAACTGGGTTTGCAACTCTTCCTGATGCTTAAAGGTGCTGTCGATACCGGTAAGTAACTTTACGGGGATGTGGCAACTATTTGTGTAATAACAATCCTTGCCAGAACCCTGTGTAATAATGTCGGGGTACAATTTCTTGTCAGACAAAGCAAAGCGATAACAGGTGCTTTCAGCAGGCGTTGCTTCATAGTTATACAAATGCCCTGTCTCTTCTTGATACTGTAACAGACGATTTCTGATATGATTACCTACTTCAATACAGAACTGTTTTGCTTCATCGTCAAGAATGTTTTTACCCATAAAGTTTTCGCACATCTCGTTCATACCAACAATACCGATTGTTGAAAAATGATTGTTGATTGTGCCGACATATTCAATATAGGCGGGGATCATATGGTTGTTAAGCACATTCTCTTGAATCCAATTACGCTTGATTTCCAAACTGTCTTTTGCAAGATCAAGGTACTTGTCAAGTTCAGCATAAAAGGCATCCTTATCGCCCTTGTTTTCGTAACCGAGACGAGGAAGATTGAGCGTAACAACGCCAATCGAACCTGTTGAGTCGCCTGCACCAAACAAGCCGCCGTTTCTATGTCTAAGTTCACTCAAATCCAAACGGAGTCGGCAACACATAGAGCGCACATCTTCAATATCCAAATCACTATTGATGAAGTTTGCAAAGTAAGGAGTGCCATATTTACCTGCCATTTCCCACAAAAGATCGTTGTTCGGGTTATCCCAATCAAATCTCTCGTGAATATTGTAGGTTGGGATTGGATATGGGAACAGCTTGCCGTCTGCGTCACCATTTAACATAATTTCGCAGAACACTCTGTTGAGCAAATCCATTTCCTGCTGACAAGAGCCGTATGTAAAGCTTTGATGTTTGCCTCCGATTACAACATAATCATCAAGCATATCTTTAGGTGGTGTCAAATCAAATGTGATATTTGAGAATGAGGGTTCGCTACCCGCACGACTATTGGAGTTAATGCTGAAAATAAAGTTCTGCATTGACTGCTTAACTTCTGCATATCCAATTTTATCGTTCTTAATAAATGGAGCAAGCAGTGTATCAAAACCATTCAATGCCACAGCACCCATAATTTCGTTCTGGAAAATTGTAATCAAATTGGCAATCTGATTTAATACAGAGTCGAAATGTTTTGCCGGTGCAGAGGTGGGAGCACTTGGTACACCACGAACACCTTTTAACAAGATTTCTTTCAACGAATAACCAACACAATATAGTGTCAATCCGCCAAGGTCGTGGATATGAAGATGACCATCAACATACGCACTCGCAATGTTTTCTGGATAAACCTCTCTTAACCAGTAATCCTTGCTGACTTCTGCGTTAATATATTTGTTCATTGCACCAAAACTGTATGGTGCGCTTGAACTCTCATTAACACGCCAGTCTTCTTTTCTTAAATATGATTCAACAATACTCTTACTACTTTTCATTTTTGTTTCTCCTCATTCTGTAAATTGATCCATTCCTTTGCTTCCTTGATTTCCATCTTTGTATCATTAACCTGTAACACCGGAACTTTATCAATGCCAGCATTAAGGATTGTTTCGACATCAGAAACGAGCGTATATTCGATATTCGCCCTTTCTAACAAATCCTTTAATTCCAAACAGCGGGGACACCCCGTCGAATAAAGAATAATCAAATCAATACCTCCTATTCCGTCATATTCTTAATAAGCGCATAAATCTCACGCCAAGTCTTAACTCGGATAATACCGTGCTCACGCTCGTTAAACTTGCGGTTGTGAGGTGCGTCCATAAGAATACCTTTGTATTTGCCACCGATCAGATTATGTACTCCGTCGTCAACCAGAAAATCAGCATCAAGAAGTTGCTTGTGATAAGCAATTACAACATCGTTCCACGATAGGAAATCGAAGTGGTGAAATAAGACTTTCTCCATCTTTTCTCTCAGTGTCGTGTAGTGAGTGTTGGTGCAGATAATAACTCGGTAGCCTTCGTCTTTTAGCATTTTCAAGTATTTCACAGCGTCTTCTTTGGGCTGAACGGCTGACCAAAAGCCGTCTGTAAATAAAGGTGCAAACACTTGCTCTTTGGTAAGAGTTGGGAAGAAAAGGCTAATGTTCCAATCAGTTATTTCTTCTGGGTTTACTGATAAACCGTGTGTCTCGTTGAGAAAACTTACCCATCTGCTCAGCAGATCCACAATGGTATCATCCATATCAACGAGGACTACATAATCCTTTCTATCCTTCATAACTCACCCTGTAATATCGTCAAATGTCAACTGTTCGTACTCTTCGCTGGGTTCGTTCTTTGACGATAAATAATGTGGCATATCGTCAAGTTCTGTCTGTCCAAGTTCCTGATGATGCATAATAGCAAAGATGTTCCAAGCGGCTGCTGCCAAATGGTCTTCATCTTCCATACCCATAACGAACTTGTCCAAATGTCTCTTTGCAGAGTCTATGTATCGTGAAAAAGGAATACCTTTTTCCCAGTTGCGGTCGGCATACTTACGAGCGCCTAACTCGTACCATTCTGCCAATCTGCGTGTAGCAAAAGGAGAAACTAAATCGTATCTACCTTTGCCGGTTGACGGCTCTCTGACCGCCATATTTTCGCCGTAGGAGATACGCTCTCCACCGTCGTTAATCTTGCCTTTTAATTCGTCCATAATCGTCCTCCTGATTTGTTCTGCTATTCGCTGTTACCAGTGCCGTTGTAAGCATACCAATTGGAGCACCGACGAATAGACCGATAAGAATACCAATAAACATCTTCATAACTCGTGTCTCCTTAGTCACAATATTCTGGTAAATTCGCTCTTACAAGAGCTGTAGCGACAGGTGGTGTAACTGCATTTCCGCATCTTGCCACCTGTTTGGTTTTGGAATAAGAATTACCCTCGAAATCCTTATCAATTATGTATTCAGACGGGAAACCTTGAGCATTAAACAACTCTCTTGGCTGAAGCATTCGCATCTTAATGTCGGTAATGATATATTCCTCTCCGTGAATAGTCACCAGAGCAAATCTATCTTTGGTTGTTACCGTATCGAGTGGTTCATCAACGGGCTTAGGTGCGCCGGTTGAGAAATACTTAACAAGGAACGCCTGTACCTCAGCGTGATGTGCTCCGCTACAAGAAATGGTTGTTAATGGCTCGTCTAATGACTGACCGTCCATATTGTTTCTCATAGTCAAAATGTGTGCTGTAACAAGACTGTTATGATCTTTGGCTGTTACAGTATCAAGAGGTTCGTCTGCGGCGCTTCCAGCGCCTGTATATCCACCTGCGTAGTTTTTCATAATGTGAGCAACTGATAGCGCATAACGAGGGCTTGCGTCAACAGTCATAAGAGGCTCACTTAGTTCCTGACCTCTGACTTCATCTTCTGTTGTTTCACTATGGTATTGAATCAAGCTCGGTGCAACAACATAATGGCTATTCACAGAAGTGATAGTTGAAAGAGGTTTGTTGATGTCTTCTGGCGGATTTTCAAATTTATAATTAACGATGAACGGCTCTGGGTTATCAATAACGAACTTTTTGATACCTCGTGCAATTCTTCGTAATGTGTTTTCTGCGAGTGGCTTATCTCTCTCAAAAATACTTTGAGCAGGAATACTCCAGTCGATACATTCTGCTGCGGTGTGATATGGGAGAAGTTTACCTGATTTAACCTCTTCGCTATCTCTCGGTGCGTGTGTAGGTTTTGCCCATACGATAGGTTTTCCGTCGCTTCGAGCAATCATATAGAAACGATTTCTCGTTGTGGGAGCACCATAATCACACGACATCAGCTCTTTATATTCAATGTCATATCCTAAGCCATTTGATAGCGTATCTGCCTCTGGGCTATTGATATCAATTCCAATCGCATCACAACATTCAGCAAATGCTGGGTGGTCTTTTGGAAGACCCGTTGACAGAATGCTGATGAAACCCTTAAAAGTTTCACCTGTGCGCTCTTTAATTGGTTTGTTATCTGCACCAAGAGGACACCAAGTTTGGATTTCTGGGACATTTTCAAGCATAATCACTCGTGGTCTAACAAGTAATGCCCACTTAATAGAAACCCAAGCAAGACCTCTGATTTTGTTATCAACTGGCTTACCACCCTTTGCGCGAGAGAAGTGTTTACAGTCCGGTGAGAACCAAGCAAGTGCTACTGGATTATCTCCGCACGCTTCTTTAGGATCTACTTCCCAAACATCTTCGCAATAGTGTTTGCTGTCAGGGTGATTTGCTTTGTGCATTGCAATAGCGTCTGGGTCGTGGTTGATTGCGATGTCAACATTTCTGCCTATCGCAATTTCAATTCCTGTAGATGCGCCACCGCCACCTGCAAAGTTATCAACGAACAATTCACGCATCTTCACACGCTCCTTTTTCGTCAATAAAAATGAACTCCTGAGCATAAGGTAGCTCACGAGCCCAAGAAATAAAGTTTGTCAAGGTCTTATCGTCAATACCACTCCACTCGTTGAGCTTATGGAATCGGCGCTGACCTCTGCTACAAATAGCAAGCAGGTTTTCGTAGTTGAAAGTAACCGTGCGTGTCTGCAACCAAGACTCAGGTAGCCAACGAATTAACTCTTTCCAGTAGCGCTTAGCGACTCTCTGTAAATGTTTCTTTTCGGCTTCCGTAATACCTTCTCGCTTAGATGCTTCAAGGTACTGCAAATGCAACTGACGAAGCTGCTCCAAATCGTCGATAAATGAGTCAACTCTTACGCCGATATTGATTGGGTCAATAAGTTGTAATGAGCAGTCATAATCGTCAATTTCAAAGCAATCAACTGTGATAGGTTTAGATGCCATCTTGTGCATCGTACTTGTTGAGTTGGCTACAGTACCAACCTTGTATGTATCAAATTCTTTCCACCAGTAAAGTGGAGCTGTAATGTCAACAGACACGAAGATCTGTCGCATAAACTTTCTATGTTCAGAACCACCACGAATGAGCGCCTGAGCAAGTGTCATATCGTTTTCACCGATATACAACGCATTATGCCCACAGGGGTTCTTATCTTTGTTAACACAGTCGTTACATAAGCAAGAGTCACAATCAAAGTGACTGTCGCTCTTATCCCAACTGTTCTTCGGGTTTCTCATACCGCGCAATGCGTGCTTAAAACCCCATACCTCAGTATTTTCAAACTTCATTTAGTGCCTCCAACAATGCCCTTTGTGGGGCAAAATCCTTAAATAATTCGACCTCTTTTATGAGACGGGCTCTGATAGCCTCTTCCTTAAATTCGTAGCGTCCGATAAATAATCGTTTGCAGTTATATGTAATACTGGCTACCCACTTTTCTCGTTTTTGGTCATAGTGGACACCAGTTATTCCAGAGGTATTCGTAGCGTACAGCCCACGATTTCTATCGTTTTCTGCACGCTCGCAAACCCTCAAATTCCTCTTTCGGTTATCGGCTCTATTCAAATCCCGATGGTCAACAGTTTTATCTGGTGGCGCATTCATTATGAGCCGATGAAATCGGACAAATCGACGCTGACCGAAATAGAAGTAACTATGTACTAAGTAACCGTCTTTGTCCTTATACCAACTCCTGCTTTGAATGATAGAGAGGTCTTCTATGTCAAAGTAAAATGGAGTATCGTCAATAAAGAGGATGCCATAGTTATCGAACAACTGTATATTTTGGTTGTTCAAAATCCTTAATTCCTTTTATCCGTAATAGCAGAAGTAGAAACCATCAAACTGTTTGTAAATTCCAGATCCTTGTTCAAATTCTGCTTGAAACAGAACATTGTCTGGGCAAACTCTTTTGCCCTCTAAAATTCTGCGTGCGACATCGTAACAATGGTCAATGGTGTCTTGGTCTGCCCAACTTGGGAACGAAACACCGTATTTCCACATCATTCCGTACTGTCGATAGTCTGTTAGAACACCGTAAATTGTGTCTGGGTAAATTGATGAATTAACCCTATTGATGACGACATTGGCAACCAGTAGTTGTATCTCCTCAGATTCGCCGCCAGCTTCTCTGCAAACCGCAGCAGCCAAGTAAAACAAATCATCGTCTGTATAGTTTTTCTTTGGCTCAGTAGGAATAACCGGCTCTGTAACAGGCTCGGTTGTTTCTGCGGTTGACTCGTCAGCCACATCAGTTGTTTCTGTGAGAGCTTCAGTTGTAAGCTCTGTTTCGGGTTCGGTTGTTTCCTTTAGTTCTAAAGGTTTTTCATTAGTATCTTTTGTTGTAGCAACAACGGTTGTTTCTGGAATGTTAGTTCCATTCGCTTCAACACCGTTTGCGCCCCATACAACAATTGTCACAATTGCCGAAAGAACGATAAGAACAGCTACAAGATATGCTTTTCTAATCACTGCTTAGGGTACCTCGCTTTCATTTCTTGTTGCCTAATGACACCTCACAAAACTGAATGATATCGGCAAGACGCTCTTCGGGTGTCTTACTTGTGTCATTGGCTTTATCTAAAACCACCTTGGAGATCGCAACGGCTCCCTGAAGAAGACCTGTGCGACGGGTGGCTTCAAATCCTTCGTTGAAT
Source organism: Congzhengia sp. (assembly GCA_045545755.1). Taxonomy (GTDB): domain Bacteria; phylum Bacillota; class Clostridia; order UBA1381; family UBA9506; genus Congzhengia. Next base: position 8,529 of record JAZQBQ010000047.1, read on the forward strand.
GCTTCTCGCAATTTCTTTTCAGTACTGCTTTTCATATTCAACCTCCGTTTAATATCTTTTCAAATTCGTCTGGATCGACATCTTCTGGCTCAACCTCAACCTTAGCAACAGTAGGTGATACTTTCCAATCACCCATAAGAGTGCGAAGCAAATCCTCGTTAATAAAGGCTTCGTTTGCTGTAAAAGTAGCTTCGGTTGCTACTGTTGTTGCAACAGGTTCGTGTTCGATTTCAAATGGGCGTGTTAATTCCTCATAGATACGCTCTCTGATTTCATCATCTAAGCGAGCACGCCAATGGTCAGCCATTTCGTCTATGTATGTTCGTTGTGCTCTAAATCCGTTTGTAGTTGCCCAAACAGGATTTCGTTCTGTTGGTTCTACTACACGACGGACATCAACAAACTGATTAAAGTATTCTTCTAATGGGTTATTCCTTGGTGGCATATTAAACCTCACTTAGCGGATTTACTTGACACATCGGAGCTACGATATCAATCACCTTATCAAAGCAATCACAACACAGGTTTAGAGAAACCTGTTCGCCGTCGTGAATTGACCCGTAACCCACTTTATGTTCGAAGCAAAAGTTTTCCTGTTCGTCCCAGATGTCAAACTCTTTACCGCACATATTGCATTTCTTTTTATCCAAATCGTAGTACCTCCGTTTTTGTTAATAAAATCTCCATTTCATACGCAATTAAGCGTAGATATGTGTGTAACCAGTCATAGTAAAGTAAGCGCCGTCTCTTTCGTAACCAGTGCAGAGAATTACATCATCTTTCTGAATCGGGTCGTTATTAAACACTCGATTGAAAACTGTGAAGCGACTTTCTACACCGCTACCGATAGACTGAGTAATGACGCTATACCCAAACTGAACGCCGTCCTTTTTCCTCTTCAAAGGATAAACCTCTTTGATGTAGAGTTTGCGTCTGTCTTCTTCTTTGCCTGACACATAGCCTGTGTAGCCCATAATGTCTGCAAAGTTTCTGACCTTGAGAAGATCGCTCAAGTCTGGCATACCGGTTTCCTTAATCATCTGTTCGCACTCTCGCATAATTGCAGGAATGTCTAACAGAATGTAGCTCTTTGACTCAGCACCACTTTTTGTTTTGTCGTTTGAATATTTCTTAACAATAGTGTCAATCGGAGAGTCCTTGATAGACTCTTTCTTAATCTGCTTTGCAGTTCCTTTTTTGAATAGCTCAAAGATGTCGCAAATTCTAAGCAACTCTCTTTGATTACCAAACTTGGAGAAGTAGTCTATCTTAATCAAAATGTCAATCTGTCTTGAATTAACTGCCGTATAGGAGTTAATATCTGATAACAAATCAATGAAATGTGTGTATGTATTTTTCTTGGAAAGCTCATAGAGTTCATCAGCAATGCCGGCACTCATATATTTCACAGAGCTTAATCCTTTTGCAATCACATTTTCCTCTTTCATAAAGAAGTAGTCGCTCTTTGAATAGCCGAACTTAGGAGATGTGATTTTAATTCCTGCTTTCTTTGCATACTTAACAATCGACGCCGTTTTTTCTGCATTATCCTTAAAGATATTTAAGGCGGCAGTAATAAACTCAATTGGGTGATAGTAACGCAAATATCCGCAGATGTAACCAATCAAACTGTAGGCATCACTATGGTTCCAAGAGAATGCATAATCACTTGCGTCCAAGATACCTTGTTTAATTGGGGGGAAGATTTCTTCGAGCTTTTCTGTCAACACATTAAATGTGGTGTTTGAGAAGTTAAGAAATCTGTCGTGAATTTCACCGATGAATTGCTCTGTACCTTTCTTCTTTGCAATTCCTCGTCTGACCGTATCACTCTCTGCGTCTGAATATCCACAGAAGTTTTTACAGAAACGCATAATGTCTTCCTGCATTGTGATGCGACCAAATGTCATAGCCAAAGCATCATCCAATTCCTTGAACCCTGTAATATTGACATTACCATTGGCGATATCATCACGGAAACTTGCACAGCCGGGACGAATAAGACCATTACCAAAAGACAGCCATTTGATATATGAGAAGTCTTTATTAACCTCTTTGGCTTTAGCAATCGTTTTGTCAGACATAAACTTCTTCAAGTATGCCTGCGCCGAATTTGACTCCCATTGGAAAATCAGAGTCGTATCATCACGAATGCTTTTCCAAACGGCTTCATCGTCTAAGTCCACATTGTCTGGATCCAGCCTGTCAATCCCAAGGATTTTACAGGTTTCATTGATAACGCCGATGTTATCCAAGCCGAGAATGTCAAGCTTAACATACATTAGGTCGTCAAGCTCTTTCATATTTATCATTGAAACAGGGTAATCTGAGGTAGAAATGCTACACAAACCTACCGTTTCATCAATGGGTAAGTCGCTAATTAACACACCACTTGGGTGGGTTCCGATAGAAACGATTGTGCCATCAACAATATCAACATAAGTGAAAACCTCTGGGTACTCACTGCGCCACTTATCGTCGATTTCCCATTGTTTCTTATCATTCTGGAAGACTGCATTACTAAGTTGTTGTGCTTCATCGAGCGGAACATTTAACGCTCTGCAAACATCTTTAATTGCGCCTTTCATAGCGATAGTATTGAATGTGATGATTTCTGCCGACCTAATCCCCGGCAAGTTCATCTTGTCTCTCAACAAGAACTGCTTTACAGTGTCTCTGTCTTTGCCAGAATAGTCAGTATCAATATCTGCGTTGGTTACACGAGACGGGTTCATAAAGCGGAAAAAGTTAAGGTCGAACTTCAAACTATCCATCTTTGTAATTCCTAAGATATAAGCAATCATACTGCCCGATACAGATCCTCTGCCGTATCCGCATTGAATACCGTTTGCTGTTTCCCATTCACGGAGATATGTCTGTAACAACATAAAGTCGATTGACTGGGTTTTTTCATAAACCTCAAACTCTTCTTCAATAACTTTGTTAATGCGTTCCTCGGTGTATCGCTCCTTGATATAAGGATTTTTAGCTTTTGCTTCCATAACCTTTTGTCTAAAGGTTTCTTTTGGATTGTCATAGATGTGTGGGTACTTCGTATTAGTATCGAGTGTAAATTCTTCAACCATATCAGCAAGAAGATTGGTGTTATTGATTGCTCTCATATAATCTTCTTTAGATAATGAGCCTTGTAGTTTATACGCTTCAACTAATTCTGGGAAACTGTGGAATTTCAAATCCCATTTATCTTCGCCCTCAAAGTAAATGTTCTTTGAGCGTTGTAGAATGCTTCGTCCTTTTTCGTGTACCTCATTTAATACATGAGTATCAGTACCTGCGATTAGCGGGATACCATATTCATCAGATAATTTCTTGAGATATTGGTTATATTGAACCTGTTTCTCGTCGATGTGATGTCCGACCTCAAAGAAACACCTATTCTTGTGTTGGCACATAAATTTTAAGAACTTCGACCTTACGGTTTCATTCGCCTTATGCATTACGCCACCAACACAAGCGGTGGTAAAAATGATGTTTTCGCTTGTATTAAAAAGTTCCTCAAATGAAATTCTTGGAACATAGTAAAAGTGATTGTCTTTGCGGTTAAAGGACTGTGATACAAGCTTGTTCAGCTCCTTAAAACCCTCAAAGTTTTTGGCAATCAAAACGCAGTGGTAATTATCTCTGATTTTCTCGTCCAGAGACTCAGTGAGATATACCTCGGCAGCGTGAATATACTTCATTCCCGCTTTTTCGATTGCACATTTTTTATGCCACCACTCAAAAACAGAGCCGTGTTCGGAGAAAGCCATTGCTTTCATACCACACTCTTTGGCGGCATCAATATATTCTTGAAACTTCGTTACCGAATCTATATTTGTAACACCGTTACTCAAGTCTGAGTGAAGGTGATAGACAACATAATTGTCACTCAATTTATTGGTTTTCTCCTTTCATACAGGTTTTGCCATACTTCAAAACCAGCATCTACAGGAGCCATCTTTGAACTTAATAAGTTATCACGATTTTTTACCCATTCAATTCGTACATATCGCTTCAACTTTGCGATATTTATATCCTCTCTGATATCAATATCTTCATCCAAGGCAAAGACAACTCGTATGCCCAGTTTGATAAGAAATAGTAGCTGTTGTGGATTTAAGTGCGAAGTAAGGATCGCACAAGTATTGTGAATGCCCCAACTGTGTGCGAGCATTACGGATTTAGAACCCTCAAAGATAATGATCTCTCGCTTCTCCATAATCGCTTGTTTGTTATCTGAAAAACCAAACAAGGTATCAAGAATGCCAAGGGGTTTGAAATATGTGTATTTCCTTAACCCCTTTTCCTTAAAGTCTTTTTCAAGGGTTCTACCGCACACATTGATGATATCCCCGGCGTAGTTCTTGATAGGAAACACTATTCTGTTGGAAAACGAGTCGTAGCAAACACCAAATTTCTTCATCGTTTCAAGGTCAATACCTTCATCTACCCACGCTTGAAGTTTGTCTTCATCAAACTCATAGCGCTCCATATAATTGGGGGATAGAACAACTGATTTCGACTCTTTTGATGTTGGAGATTTTCTCTTAAACCTCTTTGCCACTTTCGTGCTTTCGAGACGACCTATCGCTCTTTCGGAGTCCTCGGTAATATTGGCATATTTTTTCAGTATGTTAATTGCGTCGATGAAACCACAGTCGTTATACCGTCTGATAAAATGAATAAGGTTTCCACCGGCACCCGAACTGAAATCATAAAACCTCTGTTTCTCGGTGTTAACGGAGAACGAGGGGGTCTTTTCTTCTTTGAAAGGAGAAAGCGCCCAGTACTCTCCGTTCTTTTCTTCAAAATCGCAGTATTGAGATATGTATTCTAAAATGTCAACCTGCTCTAAGATATCATCAACTTCCATATAAACCTCCAACTCAATATGGAGTTACAGGAATATGTTGCTTGGCTTCTTCGTAACTGATAATGTTACCGTTGAACTGTAAATCTATGTATTGATCTGACGACATTTGTGCGCCATTACGGTTAAGGCAAATACGGAGTTTCTTGTTTCCACACTCAATTCCGTCCGCCTCAATTTCCTCTGGTGTTTTGTCTTGGATAAGGGCAATGGTCGAAGCATTACGACCAATCTTTGCACTATCTGCGACTTTACCTGTTGCAGTAGCCTGTGCAGCACCAATTCCTGCAATGTTCATATCACCGCAAATTTGATTTTTAACCATATCGACAAACCTACCAAGTTCTTGGTATGAGTCGAAAGCATCGCCTTCGCCCTTACCCTTGAAGTAGTCAACGATTAAAACATCAAGCCCTTGCGTATGCTTTACTTTCTTTACCGCAGTGTAAATACTCTGCGCGTCAAACATCGGCATATAAAGGTGGGTAAACTTCTTGGTTTTTAACCACGCAATTACCTTGTCGATGCGTTCTTTTTCATCATCGGTATATCTACCGGCTTTCAGCCTGCTAAACTCAATGCCTGTCAAATGAGAAATCAGACGACAGGTGAACATTCGTGAGTTCAACTCGCTGTCAATATAAAGAACTGCCACATCTCGTTTGAGAAGATCCACAGCACAGTTCAAAAGCATCATACTTTTTCCTTGCTTGGCTTCGGCAGCGAAGATGAACAGCTCGCCACGCTCAATAGTTGCATAAGCATTGAGCGTTTCAAACTTAAAGGGGATACCCGCCATTCCACTATCTTGTCTGGCTTCGATTTCTCCCCAGAGAGAGTCAACGACATCTTTATATTGAGGAACCTCAGTAGTAGTCGAGAACTCCATCATTACATCGTCAAGTGCTGAGTAAATCTTCTGCTCAATATCAGCTTCTGAACTGTTAAAGCACAGTCGCTCACACTCAACGAGTTTGTTGTATGTATCTCTTCTGAAAGCAGCGTCTAAGACATTTGCAACGAGAAGTTTGTATTCCTCAACTGACTCTCTGGCAATAACCTTAGCGATCTCAATGAGGTCGTTTAGAGCCTGTATCGTAATAACTTCTGTTTGCTTTTTGGTAGCCTCTTTCATATTCAAAATGTTTGTAATATTGTAAGCGTCCACCTTTTCTATTCCGCGCTTTGCAAGCTCACAAACCGCATAGTAAATATAGGCGTTCTGTGAGTCGGAAAAATGGTTTGGTTTTAGTTGCTCTGAATAAAATGTAAGCTCTGGTTTCATTACAATGGAAGCAATGATACCTGCTTCGCTTTCAATATTCTTGATATCGCATACATTCAATCAAGCATCACCTCCGATACTTTTGTAATGTAAAATCATTTTTCTTCTCCAAACATTTGATAGTATTCACACTCATTGCACACATCACATAAATACCTGCATCGGAACCACTCAATATTAGGCTTCCAATTTTCTTCTTGTGAGATAGTTTCGATTGTATCTAAAGCCCATTTCTTCGTGCTTTCATAAGCATCCTTATCGAATGGTTCAACAATGTCGGTTTGCGTTCTAAAACAGTTAAAACGCAATCGTTTTGGACACTCGTGAAATTCATCTTCAATAGGGATAGAGTAGATGTAAAGTTGTCTCAAATACTTATCAAGTTCCTCGTCTGTTTTGGTAGGCTTCTTTCGCTTTGATCGTGGTTTCAAAGCCCTTGATTTATTATCTGTGATATCAATACCGTCGCTTCTCGAAACCCTATCAATGTAGCCGATGAAGTCTTTGCCGTTCAGATTAAAAGAAACCTCTTTTTCGACTCCGATAATCTCGTCGTCTGGCATTTGAATGTTCTTCAAATACTCTAAACCCTGTTGAAAATAATTCTGAAATATGCTTTGGCTCGGAGCTTTGCCGACTACATTCCTGCGAAAGTTCGTAAGATAGTAGCCGACAAGCTCTGATTTTTTCAATTCGCCAGTCAAGAACTTTTGAATTATGAGGTGCATAAAGGAGCCATAATCTGAGAAGAAGTGTCTGACTCCTTTGATTTTCTTTATGTATTTTAAGTAAAAGCGATATGGGCAATCTTCGTATGCGGTAATTCTCGAATAACTCCAAGTCATATCATCTATGATGTGGGAATATTTCATCGTGAATTACCTCTCAATCATTAAAATGGGAGATTGTCTTCTTCTACATCGCCGTCTTCAACTGCGTCCTCAAGACCGGAAGACTTCTTGGCACTCTTGGTGCTCTTTGTAGATTTAGCGGGTGCATCGGAGCTGCCAGAACCATTTGAGGTTTCAAAATCGAATACCTTATAGGTGACATACTCAACACCTTTTTCTTTGTTGTACCAAGTGGTGACATCAACATCACCCAACTTGATTCTGTCCTTTGGCTTCAGCTTCTCAGCCTTAGCCTTTGCTGTACCGATGAAAGTACAGAAACCTGAGAAGTCCTGTTCATATTCATCGGAATCTTTCTTCTTACGGCTCGTAGAAATACGAACCTTCATTGTGTTGCCTCTGCCTTCTTCAACGCTCCAAACAGAAGCCCAAGCGTCTTTACGGAATCCCATATGTATTATTTCTCCTTGTCTGCCACAGTGAACTTTTCGGTAATCTCATTCAAGAGGTTACTTGCAACCACTGGGTCTTCAATATCGTAGTAGTTGGCACTTGCCTTACCACCCTTTGTCTTTGCGTACTTCTTGATTGTTGTTACAACCGCCTGCTTATCATCGGGATTAACCTCTAAATGAGCAGTTACAATCTGGTGAATTTGCTCAACGATCTGTTCAGCAATTGCTCTATCTTCAGCATTTTCAGCCTCTTTCTGAGCGCTTCTCCAGTTGTCAGGATCATCGTCGGATGTTGCTACATTGAAGTACTTGAGCATAAAGTATCTGGATGCGTATGACAAACCAGAACCAAATGCTTGGCTCGCATCGGACTGTTGTCCAACCATAGCCCACGGAACTACAACTCTGTCGGCAGGATTTTCGTTGTTAACCCAATGCCATTCCATATCGCAACTTACAAGGATCTCGTTAACTCGTTCCTCATAAATCTCGCCGGTCTTTGTAGATTTTGTCTTGGTGTAGCCATAAGGCTCGACTTTCATCGTGCCCTGAGAAATGTTAGGCACAAGGGAAACACCAAGCTTACCCATAAGACCAGTGATTTTGGAAAGAATGACATCTTCGGTTACATACTTATATCCGTAACCAGACTTGTTCTTTTGCAAAACCTCTACGGGTTTGCGGATTTTGGCAAGCTTCTGATAAATGTTCATTGTCTCTGCCATAAAAACCTCCCTGTTATTCTTTATAATTGTATTGACGGAAAAAATTTTTTACTCGCTCGTTCTGCTCTCAAGCAGATAGGTTGCTTCCATATCTGCAAGATGTAGCATCGGGGCGAGAGGACACATTTCATAAGCCTTACTCATACCGAAGTCTCCGCCTTTTACGATAGCATCAAAACCACCCATATGATAACGGATAGCTAATAGCTCGTCAGTAGATAAGCGCTTTAAGAACCACTGAATGATAATACAGCTTTTCTCGCCGTGTCCCATAGGAAATTTCTCGTCAATTTCATAAACTTCTTTCTTGTACCACTGACCTGTGTCGTCGTCTTTAACATTACGGAAACCAATCTTATAACAATTGGCTTTACACAAATCGTGGAACAACGCTACAATTGCGACTGTTTCATCGCTGATGTTTAACTCTGGATACTTCTCAACAACTTGTTTTAGACATTTGTAAACATTAAGTGAGTGTTCCACAAGACCACCTGCATAAGAGCCGTGATACTTTGAGCTTGCCGGTGCGACGAAGAAATCACTTGCCTCAAGCCAATCAATCAACTCATTGATGCCGTCTCTTTGAATAGTGGTTTTGCAAATATCCAGAAACTCAGCTTTCAATTCTTGAATATCCATTAAATACCTCTTATGATTAGTAAGTACAGAGTATTTGACTCAGCCGTGGAAAGAATGGATATTTCGCCATTCTTAACCACCGCTTAAATCGAAAATTTATAAAATCAGTCTTCATTCAGAGGTTAGACTGAATGCTCGGATATCGAAATTCTTGATTTCGTTACCCTCAAATTCATTAACCACGCCCTCAATTCCGCCTGCATACAACTTACCATCGACTGTTATATGGCAAGTCTGCGTATCAGGATCCCAACGAACTAAATGGCATTTGCCGGTCGTATTTCCGATTACCTTTGAAAAACCATCACTACTTAGTTTAATAGGAAGGTTTAGAGGAAGGGTACTAACCGCTGCCATCACAGCTTCTTCGGTAAAAATCGTACCGTTTTTGTTGGGTTTACCATACGGAATTGTAAATGTGAGTTTAACATCCGTCATTTCCATAATGTTAATCCTCAATAACCAAGCAATTGACTAACCCTGAATGAGCCGTACACGCATCAATTGCAATAATGTTCTTTCCTTGGAATGGAGAGAAATCTGCATCACTGTCAAACTCGCTACCCTTGTTTTCGAGTCTTGAATGACCATAGGAAGTATGCCAATGACCACAGACAATCTGTTTACCTCGTTCAACGACATCGTGTAATTCTGCCAATTCCATACCGTTAAACCATCTTGCGTTATCCCAATCTTTCTTTCTGGCATTTCGCCAGTCGGGATTGAACTTGTAATGACGGTTTCGACGATACCAAGCAGGCATATCCTCTGTAATACAGGGGATCCAACCGTGAACAAAGATGTAGTTATCGGTTTCAAAGTAATCTACGCTTGCCGGAATTAACTCCTTGTAGAAACCTGATTCCATAACCTTATATATAAACTCCTGCGTGTTGCGGAGAGCGTTGTTTTCTTCCATACGGCTAAGTTGTAAGGCAGTATCCCAAGTGCCGTTACTGTTGTGGTGAGAGGCTCCCAGAGAGATTTCCCAACGGTAGTCCTCAAACCTATTCAACATTTCAATCATTAAGTCTTCGTGATTACCTCTGACAAAGATCAGCTCGTCCTTATGTAGTAGGTCAAGCATAAACTCTTGCATTTCAAGAGCTTCTTCGCCTCTGTCGAGCATATCGCCGCATAGAATTAGTTTGTGTGGTTCCTTATCATCAAAGAAACCTTTTTCTTGTAAGGCTTGCTTCATCAAAGAGAAGTAGCCGTGAACATCAGATACAACATAATACTTCATATCGAATCCACATTCCTTTCATTTATTGAGATATCCATTTTTGATTAGTTGTGAAATAGTACACTACTTCACCATTTTCCCATTTATCGGTAAATCTGAAGCTTACAGATACTATAAAGTTCTTCTTGAGATACTCTTTTGTTTCTGCGTCCATTTCATCATCGGCAGGCAAACTGTCGAGATAATCACACCATTCAAGGAATACCGCTGCACGCAGTAAAACCTTATCTTCTTTGGTAAGACTCGATGTGATATTGGGGTTCATCAGTTTCTGAATTTCCTGCTTGGGTTTGTAAAGTTTTTCATACCATTCGGTAGCGCTCATTTCTTCTGGCTTATCTTTTGCCCAGTAAACTCTATCAAATAGGTTGTCTGCAAACTTTTCTAAAACTTCAGTAAAGTCATTGTCGTTTACTGTGATACGGAAGATCATTTATAACCACCTAACCTTAAATCCAAGTTGTTGTTTTTTCTGCCAAAACTTCCACCAAGGCTTCGGTTGGTAAATGATTTCTGTAACAATGTTATCGAGATTTCGATATTTATAGCCGAGAGTTACTTTCTCGGTGCCGTAAACCATAATCTCGTCGCCTTTGGAAAGAGGTCTTCCTCTGTAATAACCATTACCCAACTCCTCACCACGGCGTATGAATGTCAACATATCACTATCAACCTCTTGCAAATAACGCACTATTTTACCGTTGCGTTTTGCATATTCAATTTCTGACTTTGTTGATTCACCAATATATCCATTGACATTGATTACAAAAATTTCATCTGCCATATCAATTTTTCGCTTATGCATATCATCAAGCATTTCTTTTGTGTCGTCAGTCCAAACCTCATTGTCTCCGGAGTGTCCGAACAGACCAACAGAAATTACGATGTTGCCTTGTAGCGTCAAATCTTTTTGAGCCTTAATAAATTCTTCTTTGAATCGTGTGCTACCACATAGAGTTATGACTTTGTATTTTCCTACCATAACGACTCCTTATAAAACACGAATTCTATATAACCGTCTTTCAGCTTGCATCAAGAATTTTCTCAAACTCAACTTTGTCAACGGCGGGAGGGTTCGGCATTTTCTTCTGTCCTTTCCTCAATGCGTACCTCGCCGCCATTTCAATTCGTTCACTTGACCAGTCTGGATGCTTTGCTCTTATACGGCAATAGATCTTTCCAAAGACCTTATTCATCGTACTTTAACAGGAACTGAGGATCCACAGCCTTGAAGCTCTGCTTGCCGTCCTTGCTGCGGAAGACAATACCTTCACGCAAGGTTTCACCAAGCTGACTCTTACCGTGTGCATACTCAAGAACCTCGTTAACCGTATCAGGTAGTACATAATCGGTCGCAAGAATCGGTACGAAGTTCATTCCGTGCTGGTTGCAAATGCTCTTTGCCATCAAAGAGTCGAGACGACCGGTGGGGTAAATAAGGTTGAACGCATAGAAATCTGCATCGGTCACTTTGTACTTATTGCCCTGAACATTTGGTGCGATACACTCGCCCTGTAGGGCAATCCACTCTCTTTCACCGATCATATTGCGAAGTGCGTTCTCAATCTGATACTTGTCGGAAACGCGCCAATATGAGGAATTATCCTTTGAAAACAGGCGCAGATTACGAGAGCAGACAATGTATTCAAACTTGTCTTTTATGAATGGAATTCGTGATTTGTGACGCACTAAACAGAATGTGCCACTCTGTCCGTCAACCTTTTCGGTTGCAATCCACTCACGCTTGTCTTTCAAAATGAAAGGCATATTCTGGATACGAGTTTCATCTGTCTTACTGATGAAGGTGGGGAAACCTTTGGACTGTTTTTTAGGAAGAACCAGTTTGCGGAACCAAGCCATACGCATTAAGAACTGAGGATACTTTTTCTTTGGAGCACTTGTGGTTTCCACAGGTTCTTTATCCATTGTTCTTTCGTACTGCTTAATGCCGATCACATCGGTAACATCTTCGTCAACCTCATATGTACCTTTGGCTTTTTCGGGGAGAATGCTAAGAGGGAAACAGATACCCTGTGAGATAACGCCTGCCATCTTCATTGTTTTGATACGGAAGTTGTTTTTGCGCAGGAAGTCAAACTCAGGCTTGTCAGGTAGTACAGAGTCAATTTCGACATACACACATTTGTCGCCGATGTTGAACTCGCCCTTCTTAACAATAACGCTCCAACCGTCAATCATAGCCAGAACAATTCTGTCCTTGCCCTCGATGGGCATAATGTCTGAGACTGTTTTTACGCTCGCTAATTTTCTCATTGCTTACTCCTTTACTTACTGAATTGAATACAGTAATCAACAATTCGTTGACGCTCCAGCTCGTCCTCAAAATCTCTCCAAGCTGTTGCGTTGTATTTATCTGTGACATCTCCTGTGATGTCGTATAATCGACCACCATAGCCAACCATAAAGTGATTGATTACTGGGTCATACATCATCTCTGCTTCTTGAAATCTTCCACAGAGAATGTAGGCAAACCAATAACAGCAACCGCAGGTGAAAACCTCGTCAATATCATTGGTTTTGCTGATTTTGTGAAAGTGGGAAATGAAATCAAGAACCTCGTTCATCTGTCCATTCCTCCAGATCCACATCCTTAAATCTGAGGTTCGTCTTATGTACAACATCAACACAACAGAATGGTTTGGTTAGGTAATATCCGATATTGTGTAACCACCACTCGATATACATAGAACGATAACCTCGGTTCAAGAGGATTTCTGGATCATCGGAATTGTAATCTCGTTTTGCTGCGTCTTTGATTTCTTTCTGCATAGACTTTATCAGCCAAACCTTGTAACTGTTTGTTATGTGCAGATTTTTCATTCCTTGATACCCGTGATTTCTTCAAATGTGACGGGTTCGTAGTTGTGAACCATCGTGCCGACATTAAACATATTGCAACGAATGTCGAGCTGTTCAAGTTCAAACTTGTAATTCTCGGTCATTTGCCACTCGTGAGAGTTATGTACATGACCGTAGAACATAAATGCGCCATAGTGATGCCTGTTAAAGAACACAATCGGGTAATGACATAGTGTAATATGTTTGTTTCCCGGAAGAGTGATTTCCTTGTAATCCGTAATCTCTTCAAAGTAGTTCTTAATCTTGCCGTGAACTCTGTCGTGGTTGCCCTTAATAAGAACCTTACGACCATTCAACCTTGCAAAGATTGCACAGGTTTCTTCGTCGTTACCCCAACTAATATCACCCAAGATGTAAACCAAATCATCCTTTTTAACCTTGCGGTTCCAATTACGAATTAGCGTTTCATTCATTTCTTCAACGCTTGTAAAAGGACGGTTGTCAAAACGAATGATGTTCTTATGGAAGAAGTGTAAATCACTTGTGAAAAACACATTCATACCGAAATCCTCCTTTCTAATGAGCTTCCTTATCACAAGAATGTAATATCATCAAATCCTCGTAGAACTGGTCGCCGAATAACCTTTTGTATTTGTTATAGGTCTTTTCTTCTTTCCAGAAATACGGTGCCATATGCCATTGGATATACGCTGCTCGTGAAATTGTGTGATACTTATCCTCGCGTCCTGAGAACAAGCTCAAATACGCTGAAACATTGTGGTGATCGTAGTAGTGCGCTGTGCCTTCTTCATCGAATGACTGGGTGTAAAACTTTCCTAAATCGTGAAGTAGTGCGGCTTCTTGCAAACTTTCTACATTTGTTCGTCTGAGCATCAAGTCATAACACTTGCGCATATGGTCGCCAAGTGATAACTGATGATGCGGGTTCTTCTGGTCATACTCGAAAAGCATCGAGGTGCCGTCAAGTAAGTGATAAATGTCTGACCTATAAAGTTGGTGTATGTATTTCTTCTCGTCTTCTGGATAGCAAATTTCTATATCGTCCCAACCTTCATACCAGTAAGGCATATAGAAACCTCTAACCATTCGCCAGATAACATCTTTGCCAACCTGTCGGTCACGGTTAGCCTGCCTGTCAATGCACATCTGAATTGGCGTAGCCATAACCACAGCAACTGCTTTCACATCGTAATGTGCTTTTAACTGCTGAAGCAAAACCCTACGGCGTTTATGATTGATATTGGTTGCGTCGTAGATAACTGACTGACCATTGCTTAGTGCTTCACAGGTACGCTTGTACATAACCTCGAATACATCATTGTTCTTGGTTTGGTCTGATGCATCTCCAAGGATTTCTTCACGAATAGCATCGGAAGAAAGAAGTACTGCGTTGTGTTCTTTTGCAAGAACCTTTGCTTTCTCGGTCTTTCCCGATCCGGGAATACCAATCATTTGAATGAATGTCATATCTAAACCCCCAATTCCAGAATAAACGATTTCTTCAATACACTAATGAGAACTTCGTTCATCAGCTCTTCAACAAACTTGTTGATAGCCAATGGGTTGCTTTCCATATATTCATTCTTGCGGCGAATGGTATCATCAAGTGTTGACTTGGCGATCTGACGAGCTTCTTCTAAGGTGTGGCAACCTCGCTTAACATCAATGAGATATTCAGCTTTCTTGGAGGTCAGACAATCCTTATAAGACTCTCCGGCAATGTACCTAATCATAAATTCGTTCATTCTTAGAATGTGATGTAACTGCTTGGGGTCGTATCCGAACTTCTCAATCTTCTCAACCAAAGTAGGATACGGGTGTTCAAGAGCCTTGTATTTTTCCATACACATACCAGCCATACAGTTGATAAATGCATAGTTGTTATACTTTGCAATAACCTCTGCGTTTTCAAGCATAGGCATATACAGCTCTTCAAACTCAGGATTGAATTTTCTGTATTGAGTAAACAAGATTTCCACGAAGTTCACATTCTGCTTCTTGAAGCAATCGAACATCAATCGGATATCTTTCAAGTCGATGTGTTCGTTTGATGGAAGAATAAGTGTTGTGCTTGTGGGTTTCTTGTTCAAACAGAAATCTTCAAATGAAGGAAGTACGATACATTTGGTGTCAATATCGCTCCCCTCGTAGGCTAAGCCATAATTCTGAGAGCCTTGTAAAAAGACACCCAAAACCTTATATCCAAGGCTTTCAACATATTGATAATCGCTTTCAATACGCTGCTGTATCATAATCTCACTCTCCTCGTACAAGTTGTCCGCTTAAATATAGCGACTGTTTATAACGACGGTGTTCTCTCGTCGTCTTGGTGCGCTGTTCTTTTGTTGGCTGAAACTCTTTCCAGTTTTCCTTGCGGTACTCCTTGGCTTTCTCAGCACTATCGGGGTTAACGAGGAGCAATACTGTTTTCTTGCTCACTCCAAAAGCTGCGCCCAATTTACTTAAACTCCAATTGCCGGTTGCGTACATTTCTCTGATTTCTTCTTTCTGTTCGTCTGTCAGCTTACGGCGACGATCCTGAAGACCTTGCAACCGTATTGATTCTGATATATACGGCAATTTTCTTTCTCCTTCTTAGGAAGCCGTAGCTGGTGTAGCCACGGCTTCTTCATCCTCGTCTTCGGGCGGTTCACAAACTTTGAGGAACTCGTCTTCGGACGGCAAATTAGATAGGTCAAATGAGGTAAGCAGTTTGACAGGATAATATGTATTGTTAGAACTGTACTTAACAAGAACTTCGGAATAGAAACGCTCGGATTTATCAAGAGGCTTTTCATTGAAACCTTGGTAAACCTCAAATGTATTCTTGTCAAAGTCGATGACATAAGCCCACTCACAGAAAAGACTGTCTCTGGAGAAGTCATAATCATTACGCAACTTCACTCCGTTTGGTGCTGATGCAATAACCTTCAACACATCAGCGCCGGTATCTCTACTGAGCTGAGGATGTCTTTCAGAGAACTTATTGTAAATCTCGTAAGACACAGAACTGTTCTCACTAATGTTAACTCCAAACTCGCTCCAATACTTAGCGATGTCTTCTTCTGAAATCCAAGAGCACTTCGGTAGGTTCTCTTTGAACGCTACTAACTGATCGCTCTGGAGAAATCTCAGAATGCTTGAACCCTGTCCACTGGGATAACCGTCCCACTGACCATATTGAGCAACCTTATATTCACCATTGCTCACAACACAAATTAAATGTCTTGTACCCATATTTACCTCTCATTTCGTTTATGAAATAGTAGTTTTATAATCATTTTTTATTTTTGAGATTTTGGTATCGTCTATTGTTGTATTCGGCTAAACCGACATACATCATTGCGATAAGCACAACACAAATGTACCCAAACAGGGTAACACCTTTGATTGCACCAATCACGCCATCACCAATCAAGATAATCTCTAAAATGATTGCTAAAACAGTGTTCGGATTGTTTTTCAAATCCAACTTCTTAAAGAACTCTTTGATCTTTTTCATCTGTGAGTTTATGAAACACAAAACTTTGAGATCTTAGAGTAGATATCGTTTTCAGAAACACAGTAGAGGGAACTCCACTCAACTGTCGCCATAGCACCAAGTAGGCTTTTGCCGTTCACACAGAAACCTGTGTCATCGACTAACTTAACACTACCTGTTTCGCTTGTTGCGATGTTTACGAACTCAACAATATCTGCTGTTGTAACAAGCTCAATCTTATGTCTGTGCATCATAATCCTCCTTTCGCTTGAATTATGTATTATCCTTAACCAGCACGGGTTGTAAAGCGTCGCTGAAAAGTTCCTTCAAAACCCTCGGCTCGTAAGCCTGCTCGTTAATTTCCTTAAAGGCGTTTTCAATACCGCCATTTGCTATATCTGAATAACTCATACCAAGCACAGAATTTGCTTTCCATAATTCGTCTTTGTAGTATCTGCGCTTGATACGACGCTCTCTAATCATTGCATAAAGCTTATATCCGTGTGCTGCATCACACTTGAAGAACTCACAAGCGTGTTCGCAATCACAAAGCTCAGCTTCAATCTGATTTAGCTTTGCGGATAATCTCTCCTTGTACGCAATAATTTCTGAGAATGACTCCGTTATATTGCATCTGACTTTTTCCCAGTTGAAGTCTTCATCGGAAACCGCAGAGGTGTCGATGTTCGCTCTAAACCTCTGTGTTGTGTTTACCGGTGGTTCTTCAACTTTTGCAGGCTCAACTTCGTAAGCGACTACTTTCCAACCATCTCTCTTTTTCTTAGACATTTGGGTGGTGAGAACTCTCCAAGCCTTACCTGAGTCGGAAAACCTTGCGGCTTTCTCTCGCCGATTGGTAATACACATTTTTCCAAGCTTATCGTATTGAATAAATCTGTCTGCGTCTGAAACGCTTGCGATAATAAACTCGGTCAATGTTATTCTCCTTATTCTTTATAATTGTATTGATGTATCGAAAAAGAACAAGGAGTTGATTTGTCTCCTTGTTCTTCGTAACGAAATTGTTTAGTTGTCAGAAATCTTAATCACATTGCGAAGGCACATTTCCATTTCTCATAGTCAGCAAGATATTCTCTTTCGATTGTATTTGCTATCGTAGTGAGAGTCCTTGTTTTGGTAACTGTGTATTTCTTCGTTTTTTCCTTGCGTTCTATTGACCTTGCAATAAACTCAGAGAAGTCAACCGGTAAACCAGCTCGTTCTCTTTCGTATGCACGATAGAATATACCAGAAAGGTAAATCCTTTTGTATGAGATACGGCTTTTCTGACGACCGCTTGTTTCCTCAGTGTCGTCAGCGCCGAATTTCTTATTGATAACAGGTCGAATTGTTTTAAGGTCAACAGTTGGTGTGCGGATACCTCGCATTATCAAATTGCCGTCTGCGCGATCTCTACGCGTGATATAGTTAGGGTGTTTGTACTGAAAGTCAGTTAAATCACAGGCTTTCTTAAAATCCTCAATACACTCTCTATATATCTCGTAGCCATGACCCTCGAAATTGATACGAAGGTTTTTCAGATCCACGCAGTCTGCGGTTACTCTTATCGCGTCTTTATCATCAAGACCCGCAAACGCCATCCACAGGAAAACTCGATAAGTGATATCAATTGTTTCTTCCTCCACTGGCTCAAAAAACTCGTCAAGTTTCGCTTTGAGATGGAGGGGAGATGCCACCATTTGATTTTGTATCTTGTCAATGGTGTTGATTCTGACATCAAAGATACCTCTACTAACCTCGTACCCGTTGCGCCCACACCACTTCACATATTCCTTTAATATAATAAGGATAAGCTCGGTGCTTTTGCTGCGGACACCCGTCAGCTCATTGACCACAGGTTGCAGTTTTTCCGCACTCTGTTGGGAAAGATCTAAACCCCAGTCTTCCTCATAAGGTTCAAACCAAGAGAAAATCTGGACAATCTTCGCCATAGTCTTGTCGCTGTTCGTGTGTGATTCAATAAAGGCTCTTTTTTGGTTTTCGTTATACATACAAACACTTCCCCCTATGCAACACAGTTCATCTGAACTGCTTTTTCCCATACTAAAATTAGTGAGTCTTTATCTATAAAGGAGATTGCAGAGGTTGCAATAAGGTTAGCAATCGCAATTTCCTTCATATAACTTTGGGGTAGTGTTGTAATGAACTTGCCCACTTTCTCCTTGGACATCTTCTCAGGGTTCTCGCAAATAACCATACTATCGCGTCTTAGACCCGTATCGACAGACTTCACCAATACATGAGTAGGCATATACAACTTCTTGAGCGACGATGTTAACGGCAGAGCAATGATATTCGGGCTGTTAACATTGCCGATATTATTCTGGAACACAACTCCCGGACGCCAGCCAGACTGCTCCGAGCCGGTTCCGCTAAAGTACATATTATATACTTCCCCTATACGGGGAGTTCTCTCTTCAACCTGTGTATTATACACGCTTCAAACCTCGCTTCTAAACTTTATAATTGTGTTGATGTATGTATAATAACATAAAAAGTGAGGTTTGTCAATACTATTATAAAGAATAATTGCGAAATTTTTGAAAAATTTTTAGATTTGAGCGATTTTCACGGTTGTTTCGAGTGATTTGAGCCTTCCACAAACGATTTCATAGGTCACTTTGCCGTCTTCGGCAATCGTTCTGATAATCTTTTGTATCTGGCTAATGGTAATGTAATTATCTCCACTTGCCAAAAGGATGGACTCCGGGCAAGTATCTGTGACAACAATTTTGTCGGTTTTATAATGTACATGAACCGGCGAAGCTCCGCAAACTCCAAGCAGAGCGTTAACATCTACTTGATATTCGCTTGCCGCTAATACATCAAGACAAAATGTGCCTATTGAAATCTCGTCTCTGTACACATAAAACTCCTTCCTACTAAAAGAGACACCCCAGAGCGGGGTGTCCTTTGTTACTGATGTTCGCTGATATACTCGTCTACAAAGTGGTTGAAGATGGTGTAGTATTCGTCTGACTCGTCAAGGTATTGTGGAAACTTTTGATACCTCAAGCCTTCTTTCTTCAACAGATAATTCTTTGCAAGCGTTGTTCGTTTCAAAGATGCATTTCCTGTGGGCAACGATTGATCTAATGGAATTTCGTCCAAAGGAACGCCGAGTCTTTTTCCGAGATCCTCTCGACTCAGCTTATCAATCTCCCAAGTTTCTTGCTCACACATCCAGTTATAGCAACCCTTAATGGTTACGGTTGGTGTGTGTGCTGCATTCAATGGACTGGTAACATTATTCAAAAGGTTTTCAAAAACTCTCTGACTAATGCCGACATATCCATACTTTTGAAACTCTTGTCGTAACTCTTGAACTGTATATTTCGGTTTTGGCGGTGCCGGTTCTTTCTTTGGCTTTGAGTGTGCCCACACAAATAGACCAATAAACCACGCAATCCATATAATTGCACCAACCACCATACCAGCGACAGAATAGTTCCTTTCTGAAACCGAAAGAATAATGCCACCAAGTACGAGTGGAATAATTGTCAAAATATAACCGCCTAAGTTCTTCCAAGAAAAGTGCATTTCACCATCTTTGAATAACCTAAACACCACATAACCGATGCCTACAAAGATCCATAAAAGTTCCAAACGCTTACACCACCTTACAATGCATTGTTTATACTTTCAGATGCTCGATCAATACTTTCCATTGCGTCTTCAAGTTCATCAATTGCATTTTCCATAGTAGTATAGCGTTCACTACCTTGCAGATTTTCTGGGTAGTTGTCAAGGTCATCTTGTTCTCGGTCTTTTACCGATGAAATTAAATGCCTTGCCATTGCCAATAGAGAATCGGCTTCTCTAAGTTTGGTACGCTTTTGCTTATTCATTCCTTGCGAACACCTCCGTAATAGAGGTATGCTTCATAAAGCCTCTTTTCCGACTTGCGCTCGCTAAGTGCAACTGATTTATAATATTATATCATAAATCTTCATCATCTTCAAGCAGAACGCATACAGTCTTTTTGAATTTTCTTAGAACATTTGCGTTACTTGTGATAATTGCTGCCTTTGATGGGGGTTCTTTGATATTGTTTTTGTTCATATACCTTGTTTGTAGGTTGCCCCAAGAACATTGCATATGGGCACACACTAATTCAAAAGTCTCGATATACCCATACGACTCGTCGTTTCTTTTAATCGCCAGAGGAGCAATTACCTTTAAGATTATTTCTTCTGGCGCGTCAGCTAAAACAACTTCTTCACCGTTCTCACTCCTTTCGATGTAATCTAACACTTCATCCTTGAAATAATCGTCAGGGAATAAACCGATAAGCAACGAGTCAAATATACTTCTTATCATATCGTCGTCGCTAATCGCTTCAAACGCAGACGGATATCGGAGCGTGTCATTGTTATATCGAAAATCTTTACGAAGTTGATCGAGAACAACTCCATAAACATTTCGTAACTGTATGTATATAGGAACGAGAACCGAATTAAAGGTCGGATAGTTTTTCTTGTCCACCTTTATCAATTCTTTAATCATTTCGGAGGCTCGCTTTCGCCACGCTTCATTAGACAACCTTTGTGGTCGTGCGGAGAAATCTCCTACGCTAATCAAATGACTTGCATACTTTTGCAAATTGATAATGGTATTATTCAATCCTGCAAGTTGTCGTAGAGCCTGCTCATACTGAGCGTTAACCTCTTCAAGTCGCTTTTTTACCAATTCTTCCGTGAGCATCAAACTTCCTCCTCTCCTATACTACTTAAAAGACTCACACAGTCAGCAACAATTTCTGCTGCTTCGTGAGCTTCGGCAACTGTGTTGTATTCAGAAAACGAAACTCTGATTGTTGATCTTGCCTGTTCATCCGTCAGACCAATCGCTTTGAGTGCGTGACTTGGCTCTGACGAATGAGAAGAACAAGCAGATCCGGCTGACACACAAACACCTCGTTCTCCGAGCATAATAACAAGAGTCTCTGCATCTATATTGTTGAAGCGAAGACTGAGAATTTTCGATGTATTGCGGTTTGTTGAAGTATTACACTCAAACTTGAAACCTAATTCCTCGCTTAACTGGAGTAATCTCCCACCAAAACCGAGGGAAACTACATCAATGCGTGTTGAAATCTGCTCTTTGTTTTCAGAAAGATTTTGCATTGCTTGCCCAAATGCAACGATGCTCGCTACATTTTCTGTTCCGGGGCGTATGCCAAACTCTTGCTGTCCGCCGAAGATTGTGTTTGAAAGGAAATCTTTATATAAAGTACATAAACAACCCACACCTTTTGGTGCGTGTATCTTGTGACCAGAGATAGACACCATATCAGCCGTCTTTCCAAGCTCAATGGTTTCTGTGCCAATAGCCTGTACGCAATCAGAGTGGAAGAGAATTTCTCTCTTTTTGCAGAACTCGTATATTGGTTTGATGTCATTCTTTGTCCCAAGTTCATTGTTTACATACATTATTGAAACTAAGCCCGTGTCATCACGGACTGCTGCTACAAAGTCGTTGAACTGAACCAAGCCGTTTGGTACATCCAGATATGTAACCTCAAAACCTCGTCGTTCCATCTCCTTCATAGCGTTTAATACGGAGTGGTGCTCATACTTAGTGGTGATGATGTGGTTAAGATTAAGACTTTGTAGATGATTTGCGAGACCAACAATAGCTAAAGTATTTGCTTCCGATCCACACGATGTAAAAATAACATTCTCTTGTGAGGTAATAAGAGATGTTGCGATTTGATTTCTTGCTACATCAACAGCTCGCTTAGACTCGGCACCGAAACTATGGACGCTTCCTGCGTTTCCGTAGTTTTCGTATAGATACTTGTCGATTAAATTTTTGACGCTGGTATCAACCTGCGTCGTCGATGCATTATCTAAATAAATCATCTAACCACTCCTTATCGTTTATTTATCTGCGTTTAACTCACGCATAGCACGAAGATATGCTTCTTTCTGAATTTCGATATCAGCCTCGCGCTGTTCCGCTGCCTTACGCTCTTTCTTGCGCTGAGCCTTTTCAGCATCACGCTTAACCTTGGCAGCCTTTTCTGCTTTCTCCTTGGCAACCTCAGCCTTATGAGCTTCGATAGCCTCGTATGTCTTTACACCATACTCAACGAGCTTGTTGTAAACAGAACCACCATTACCTCTGGTCAAAGTTGACAGAAGTTTCTTGGTTAGACAGATCGCAATACCTTGTTCAACAGAGAAAGTATCGCTTTCATCAAGCACAGCTTTTTCAGTTGTGCCGTCAGAGAACTTCACCATAATAACTCTGTCGTTCAAAACCTGCACATCTTCGATTGCTGACATAAGCTCGAAATCGTTGCGTCGATTGCTATCTTTATATGTTGCAACCCTTACAGCTTTACGGGGAACATCAGAGCCCCACGCAGCCTGTTCGTCAACATACAGATATGTGCTTGTTTCTTTTGGCATTTTCGCGGGTGATTTCACACAATGTAGGTGCATACCACCACAGCGATGAATCGTGGCACCATTGAGAACTTGATATGGATAGCAAGATGCCATCATACGCCTCAAATCTTCCATCTGTTTGTCACAATGTTCGTTTGTCATAACTACTTTGCATTCTTCCATAGTTAGCTCTCCTTATATTCAAATACAGGCATAAGTTCAAGTTTGAACTTGTTTTTCTCGTGAAGATAATCAATTCGGGCTTTAACCTCGGCATCTTCACATACACCCTCGCGGATATATCTGTCGAGAGCTTCATAAGTAAAGCCCAAATTGTCTTCGTCGGTCTTTTGACACAAACCATCAGCAGGAACTTTCTCAACCAAATTCATTGGCAAGTTCAATTCCTTGCCGATAGCCTTAACCTCTTGTACCGTCAAGCGGGACAGGGGGGACATATCGCCAACACTATCACCGTATCGGGTTGAATAACCAACCCAGTCCTCAGATAGATTGCAAGTATTGATTACTCGACCATTCATTGATTGTGAAACTGCGTACAGAACAGCCATACGAATTCTTGGTGGTAAATTCATAGTAGTCTGTGCAGAAACTTCAATTCCTTCGTGTTCAAGCTGATTATGAATACCAGCAACGGCAACTGAGATCGGAACGGTGAAATTTTTGATACCAAGATGATTGACGAGCTGATAACTGTCGTCAATATCATCTTGCTTTAAGTTAGGCATCAGAACACCGATAACTCGGTCTTTTCCAAGTGCCTCTACACACAGCGCAGCACAAACTGAACTGTCTTTGCCACCAGAAATTCCAATGATGGCATTACAACCTTTGCCGTTTTCTTCAAACCAATCACGAATCCACGCAATCAGTTTGTTCTTTGTATCCTTTGCGTCAAATGTATATCCCATATTACTCCTCGTCGTAAGCTTCGCAGTCACAGTCGCAATTACAATTGCCGCGAGGCATTGCAAGGCGACCGCCAAGGAAACCAGAGAGGATAGAAGAAATATCGAATCCTGTGGACTCCTTAATACCGTCAGAAACCTGTGTGATTGAATTCATAATGTTGCCGGCAAGCTGTGCGGAATCACCGCCAAACATCTTGATAGACTCGACATTTGCGTAACCCTGACCAATTGCTTCAGCAATCTTAGGCAACTGTTCAAAGTAAACCTTGATTGTGTCAAGTTCCATCTGCTGTCTTGCAGCATCGCCGTATTCTTTCATAGCTTCGGCTTTCTTCAAAATACCAGCGGCTTCAGCCTCCGCCTTTGCCTGAATAGCCTCAGCTTCTGCACGACCCTTAGCAGCAACTGCTTCAGCTTCTGCTAAACCAGCAGCCTTAACAGCCTCAGCTTCCTGTTCGGCAGCATACTTTTCAGCTTCTGCCTGAGCTTTCTTAGCCGCAGCATCCTGCTCAGCCTCGAACTTATCAGCTTCTGCACACTTCTTACGCTCGTAAAGGTCTGCTTCGGCTTTCTTCTGACGCTCATACTGATCTGCGTCGGCTTTCTGCTGAATTGCATACTTCTCAGCTTCAGCCTTTTTCTTAATGGTTGCTTCAAGGGTTTTCTCTTCGATGTAAACCGCACGCTCTTTCAACTCAAGCTCTTTTTCCTGACGAGCCAAGTTAGCATTAGCGGTTGTGATCTCAATGGTGCGACGCTGTTCCTCTTCCTGAATCTTGTAAGCCGCGTCAGCTTCAGCGTTCTTAACATCAGCGTCTTTCTTCAACTCAGCACGCTTGATATCAAGTTCATTCTGCTTGATAGCGATTTCAGACTCAGCCTGAACTCTTGCATCGTTGGCTTCCTTAGCAGCCTTAGCCTGTGCAATTTCAACTTCCTTATCTGCATTTGCCTTTGCAATAGCAGCATCTTTCTTGATCTGGGAAATGTTGTCGATACCCAAATCTTCAATAACGCGGTTTTCATCAGAGAAACGCTGAACATTGAAGCTTACAAGCTCAATACCCATACGCTGAAGGTCGGGGATAACATTCTCAGATACCTTTTCAACGAATGTTTTTCTGTCACCGATAAGCTCACGAAGCTTCATCGTACAGATGATCTCACGAATATTACCTTCAAGAACCTCAGCAACAATGCTACCAATTTCGCTGGTTGTCTTGTTTAAGAAGTTTTGTGCTGCAATATTGATGGAGTCGGGGTCAGGACTCAACTTAACATTGACTGCCGAATCAACAAAGATATTGATGCAGTCAGCAGTAGGCACAGAGTCACCAGTCTTAATATCCAGAGGGATAAGTTTCAAGGACAGTCTGTCAACTCGTTCAAAGAACGGAATCTTAAAACCTGCTTTACCGATTAGCACCTTGGGCTTCTTGCGGATACCAGAAATAATCAACGCTGTGTCGGGTGGAGCCTTAATATATCCGGCAACCACGAAAATAATAGCGAATAACGCTACGACGCCAACAGGCAACAAAACAAATAAATTCATTTTACATTCTCCTCTTTGGGTATTTGTATTTCGATTTTCCCAGCGCTACCGAGGATAGCGTTTTCTTCTGGGGTTAGTCCGAGTTCTTCATATACCTCGTCCTCGTCAAATGTATGTAGGAAAATCCAACAATGCATTTTCCTTGCGATTTCTAAAAGCCTCTCGTATTCCATACTTAGCCTCCGCAATATTCATACAATGTAACATCGCAGTCGGTTAGAGTATCTTCGATCATCTTGGAAACCACAGACCAATCTCCGCCACCTCTATGGCAAGCCATAAGATACGGAATTGCCACGGTATGACCTGCAAATTGCTTGTTTACCGCCTCAAGACACTGTTTTAATGCCTCATAACTGGTATAGCAGTTGCCGTCATATCCGAACTTGTCCTGTGCAAACAGATTGACAATGGCTTGTTTGCCTGTGTCATCTGTGTACACAGTTTGAATTTGACCTAACAAACCGGGCTTCAGGCTGGGATCGTTGCACCAAGATTTGTAGTACTCAAATACAATCGGGTATTTTTCTCTTACTTGTTTGGCAACACCGCTACCCATAACACCTTGGCAATTTACCTGATGTAAGATAACCTGTGCGCCACTTTCAAAAATGTCACCTTTGATATGTTTTAACATTCACATATACCTCGCTTTTGCTTAACAGAACCGAATTTCGAGTGCGGTAATTTCGCCATTTTGTTTGTATGCATAAACGCCATAACAACCGTCGCCATTACCAGAACTGCTAAAGAAACCCTCGTCTTTAATCCAAGCATCGCCCTCACGGATAGACTCGCAAAATTCTGTCCACTGCTCGTCTGTGTAGTCGGGCTTGTTCATAAAGAACCCAGCCAAACCAGCATCTACGCCAATCGAACCAATCTCTTCCATCTGTTTTTGAGGTGGAATAATTCCATCGAGGTAAATACCGATAATTCCAACGATTTGATACTTATGTTCTTCGCCCTCATACTCATATTTTTCAGTCTGTTTCCAAACTCTACATTCGTATGTACCTGCTTTCACAGTGGCGTTCATACGACACCACACATCTTTGTCATAGCAAGGATCTGTAATGTCAATCAAACCTTCAAAATGTTTTCTTCCAATTAGTTTCTTTCGCATATCACGCACTCCATTCGTTTTCCATACCATCCAGAATTTGCATACTCTTGGCGATGTTTACGATGCATCCGTCAAGGCTAATGCTCTGACCGGTCGTACATCTACCCCAATATGATTTGCCCCAAGACTCAATGACTACACAGCCTTGTTCCTTGAGTTTTTCTCCAAACCAATTGGTAACAGCCCACCATTCGTAGATTTCTTCTGGCTTAGTATCAAGATTTTCGTGTTCATCTTCGCTGATAACCTTATCGCAGTTTTGACACCTATATACGGTTGCAT
This sequence comes from Congzhengia sp., assembly GCA_045545755.1. Classification (GTDB taxonomy): domain Bacteria; phylum Bacillota; class Clostridia; order UBA1381; family UBA9506; genus Congzhengia. The sequence goes on from JAZQBQ010000047.1 coordinate 35,236, forward strand.
CTTCGCCACAACATTTGCGTGCTTCAGCAATTGTCTTATGCCAATACCCACAAACAGGGCAGAGAAATCCGTCTTCCATCTCGTCGGTTTCGTTATTCAAACCTTCACCAGTTGCGAAAGCATCGTCTTTCAACTCGGCAACCGTAAGTTCTTCAAAACCATACGAAGACTCACACTCGGAGCAATAAGGAACCATCATCTTATCGTAATCGCTTTCTTCAAACGGATTATCATCATCGTTGAATGGAATTCTGGAAAGCATATATTCCACTTCCGAAGTCATACAACAATAGACCTCACGATTGACAAGCATATCAATAATCCTTTGGTTCTTTGCACTCCACGAATCATATTTAACACCGTTTACTTCATAACTCACGAGCTACACATCCTTTCGTTTTCAAACTTTTCGTGCAGTCTTTGTGCTTTACAAAGTTCGTTGAGACCAAAACCGATGTTGGGATCACATTCAACCAAACGGTCGATTAAATCGCCCATATCGGTATCGTCGTCAAAGATTAAGAAGTTTGTAATTTCGGGGTGGTCAGTTAAATATTTCTGAATTTCTGCGCCACGATTTTCTCCGCTAAGACACGGTGTTCGACCTAAGATTTCAATACCGTTACGCAAACCACCGTTAATCAAACATTCTTTGTAATTGTCGTCTAAGCGCCAAGTGCTTGACACAACAATTGAGTAATTGAATTTTTGACAAAATTCAGATACCCATTGAACACATTGAAAATTGTTCACTTTGTTATCCTGCGGAAATCCAAAAGAACATCTTGTTCCGTCGGCATTCCACATAGGTGTATTCACAACACCATCGTAGTCAAGAAATACTACATTCAATCTAACCACTCCTCTCTTACTTTACATACTTTTCGTATCCATTTTCGATGAACCATTGTGGATCTTTCTCAAGAAAGTTAATTCCGCAATATGGCTTCCAGTCTGGATGTTTAGAGTTTACTTCCTGACGCTTATACAACGCCTTGTAACTCCATTTGTCGTAGGTAAAAACCGCCACTACAATTATTGCAATAGCAATTACAAACGCTATTTTCATCAGAAACTACCTCCGAATAATCAAGCGTGATCTTCGAGCCACCAATTGTCGATGTAATAAAAACCAACCACAGCACCGATAATCAACAATATCCAAAATACCCAGAACACCACAAGTTGCCAACTCGATGTCAACGAGTCAAGTGTTTCTTCGATTGTGTCGTAGTGATACATATGACTGTCGTTTATCGTGTTGTCTTTTAACTGTGTATAAAGAGTACCTTTACATTGTGCCGGAGCACCATAGTAAACATATCGTATCTTGCTGCTTTCTTTGATTGTTGTGATATGACCGCTTGATGGGAAACTTATCTCACCATAGTCAAACTCAACATCTAAGAAAGTGATTTTTGTTGATCGTTGTTCCCAATGGTCAACTTCGTCCCAAGTCCAGTATGTTTCTGTGTCTGTATAGGTTTGTGTCTTACCATTAACCGTGCGTGTTTTCGTTACAACTCGTGTATGTTTGGTGTACTTTTCTTTAACCTTTTTGATGTACGAGTAATCCCCGTCAACACCTTCATACCCTACGGGGTCAACCGCTTTAAGTTCTCCGTAAACAAAGGCGTTGCCAATGCTTGTCCTCATACCATACTCAAACAAGTCTTTATCTTCGTTTACTTGTAAAGCAGTATTATATTCTTGGTGTTTTTCCATCAGCGAGGTATTGATACTGCCTGCAATTACGAAACCTAACAGCAACATAATGCAGACAATAGCAATACTCAAAAGGATTTCTCGTTTGGTAATTGTTAGATCGGACATAAATTAGTCCCCAAACAAATTGCTCGGTGCATCCTCCGACACATTATATGTAAGGTATGAGTACTCAACCTGTTCGTAGCCGAGCATTCCGAGAATCTGTCGATTCGGGAACTTACGAACATACTGGTTGTATTTCTTGATGAATGAGTTGTAGTTGCTACGATAGTTGGCAATCAAGTTTTCTGTCGTAGCCAATTCATTCATTAACTCACGGTAGTTTTCACTACTCTTGAGTTCTGGATATGCCTCTGCAACCGCAGAAATCATAGTCTGAATTTCGTTAACGCTTGCATCTGAAGATGTGCCTCGCGCCTCGATGACACCCATAAGTGTCTTGTACTCGTGTTCATCGTATGCCTTGACACAATCCACAAGATTAGGAATGAGATCAGCTCTTCGCTTTTCCTGAACCTTAATGTCCGACTGTGCGGTGCTGATTTGTTCCTCATAGGAAATTGCTGTGTTCTGTACACCTTGGAAACCGAACACAAACATTAGGACAACAGCAATCACAATCGCAATAACGATTAGCAATAGTTTCCAACTGAATTTCATACTTTTCCTCCAAATTTAGAATTTACCGTCCCATAGATTGTTTCTCACATCGCTGAGAGAATAATCAATGAGCATCTTACCGTCGCGGAAGACAGGTTGCATTACATTGAGCGTGTCGGCATCGTGCTCTGCAAATGTCAAACCGTCCACATAAGAGAAGTTTTCGCCGTCAAAATGAACAGCACAACAACCACGCTGCGACTTCTTGAACTTGCCTGTGTCGGTCTTGGGGTTCTTGAAGATCATAATCGGATTGCCGTCCTTATCCTCTGCATAAGTAGCCTTAACAGCAATACCATAAGTATCTCTTGTATAAGGCTTGAATGTGATGTCGTGTCCATCAAATCCCTCCAAGCACTGCATAGAGAAAGAACCTACGCCAAGGCTTACATTGTTACAAGCAAAGCCTTTCTGGACAAGGATTTCATAAATTGCCTGACACCTCTGAGGGGTGATAGAATCGCCATAAATCGCCTTTACATGAGGGTCAAGTACTTTGTAACCCTTGGTGTTAATCGTGCCACCAAAGATGTTCCAGAGGTGCTCAACGGTCTCTGTGACGATTTCTACGGGGTCTCCACTATCTCCACGAATGGAGATAAACCCATTGTGTGCAAGAACTTCATCTTTGACCTGCGGTAAAATGTTATCTACCAAATTCCAATAGTCGTAGCTGTCGCTGACCATTGAGAATGAATGGTTAGGATAAATCTCTGTGAGAAGTCGTCTCACAAACGATACTTCATCACCGTCAATAGCGTAGTTAGAACACATAACGCTGTGCTCGGTAGAGATAGTACCGAATGCAACCTGTTCCTTTGTGCAATCGCAATTGTAATAACGCTCAAGCCACGGAATAGCAGGAACGGTAGCGGTGTTCAAGAAAGACAAACAGAACGCTGCGCTACTCTTGGTCGCACTCTCAACACTCTCTTGTCCGCGCATTGAAAAATCCCCTAAAGCTCTGGCTCTGGGGACACTATCATCAACGGAGATGTCGTAATATTTATTTACGATGTTGCGGTAGTTGTAACCCACATTTGCACTCAGCATTGTGTGCCACAGTGTACAGGACATCATCGTTTCAATGGTGTTAACGAGCCATACAAAGTTCGGATGTGTGTTGGAGATCTCAAGCATAGGAACTTTGATGTCAACACGAGAACCTTCGGGAATGGCTCTGATTTCAAGTGGCAGGTATCCTAAATCATATAAATCAATGATTTTATTAAGATCGTAGGAGCCTTTGCCAAGTGTGTTATCCAGAACACGAGAATACTCGTTGAGAACTTCATCCTTTGGTCTGCCAAAGAAGTACTCGTTGAAATACTCAATGAGATATTCCTTAATGAATGCCTGAAGACCGAACATAACGAGTTTGTTCTGACCCTCAAGGCGAGACATACGAGGAGTAAAGTAGGAAACCATCTTGGTTAAACCCTTGGGATACTGCTCGTGATGCGTACTTTTATAAAAGTCGATTAACAAAAGCGGATTGATTTTCATACTTTTCTCCCTTCATTAGATATGACAATCAACAATCGTAATTTCCCAATTGTTATCTTGTGCTTGTTTCAAAATTTCTTTGACCTTGCTATGCCAAGCCTTATCGTCATCGGCAGTAGCGTGGGACATACCCCACCAACCCATTCGTCCGGGTTCTAACCACTCGCCGGTCGGCAAAAGCGCAGCATAGAATGTAAATCCAGAAACCCACGCCGCATATTCTTCGGCGTTTGCATATCGCTCGGTGAAGTATTCCTTCTTATACCAAACGAATTTGAGAAGTTCTTTGTCTTCTTCGGTGACAGGTTCCTGTCCCTCAACATACAACTGCCAAAATCTGATTGCGTTCTTGTATTCCTCTTCATCGCGGTGGTCGATGTTAACATCACACATAGACGCTTCATTTGCATAACCACCCTCTTTGAGAGGCACAATGTCTGCAAACCTACCACCAATACTATACCAATCCCATTTTGAGTTCGGATTGTAGTCGGAAAATACGGAGCCGTCAGGCTTAATATCTTCTTCTTCGTAATAGCGGATACCGTCGAGATAACAATCCTCGTCAGTCCAATGCAATTTCATCGGAAACTCTTTGGATACATACTCAATATGACGCTGGTTATCAGAATGTTTTTCAACATACGCTTTTGGATCTTTTAGATATTCTGCATAAGCACCGTTTTTGAATGTTTCGATTTCGTTGCGAACTTTCGCAATTATATCTGCCTTTGGTATGTAATGAGGCACATGAAGATTCTCGTCAAAAGGAGCGAGCAATTCTTCAAGGTTTTTGCCGTTAGGATCAAGGAATACCGCAACAGCATAATGACTCATACAACTTCACCTCATTTCAAAACTGTAATTTTTTCGTGCGCCAGAGTAAAGACGCTTCGAGTTGTGTAGATGTGCTTAATCAAATCCGAATTGATAAGCTCACCCTTAAAGATTGTGTTTTCACAATGCGTTACATATAAGTACACATCGTTAGCACCGGCAGCCTTTAATGCTTTTGCAGAATGATAGAATGTCCCACCCTTACTGCAAATATCATCGACAATCAAAACATTTTTGCCTTTGATAACCTCTTCGTTCATAAGGATAATTCCACGAATGTCGCCACTGCGCCAATCTCTGTCCTTAATACCGAAAGCATAAGGTCTGTCAGCAATCATTCCAGAGTAACGCTTCATAGCGCCCTCGTCAGGATAGTACATAACAAGGTCTTTATCGTTAATCTTGCCGATAGCAGACATAATGTACTTAAATCCATCATCAACCTTGAGGTTGTCGAAGAGCGCACAACTTACATTGGAATGAGGATCTCTCACATATACCGTTTCAAACCCAAGGGAATTGATGAACTCCGCAAAGTATTTCAGTGTGAAAATTTCATCACCATTCTTCACACGATCCATTCGTGCATTAGGAATGTACGGCATAAACAAAGAAACTGAAAATCCAGCACTTTTCAGATGTTTTGTAATGTAATACAGAACAACCATTTCGGTATCGGACTCGTAGTTCCATTCGATAACCTTTTGATTATTCTTGCTGGATACATCTACTCGCAAAGCGAGTGTTCCATCAGGGAAACTGGTTGGACATACAACCTTATCGTCGAGTAAAATCATTGTTTACTTCTCCTTATCGTTGCAAGGCGGGAAAGGACACATCTCACAATCGTCTGTGTTGCAATCCTTTTTACCGTCCCAATTTACTAAGCCGACTATCCATATAACAACACAGGCAATCCCCAAAACCATAAGTGTGAGATTGCCGATTGCAGTTAACATAGGTCGTTTGCAATGTCAATCTGGCAAGATTTCATCGCAGTCAGAGCGTTCTTATGACTATCGGGTGTAACACCGGCACAGCACGCTGCATCGACAACGATAGTCGCTTCGGGAATCATCGCCTTTGTAACGAGAACATTTGAGATAACACAAATGTCAGTGCAAAGACCGATAAATTCGATATAATCGTAGTCCTGTTCCTTGATGTATTCAGCCAACTCAACGGAACCAAATGTTCCTTTTGTGAAGACCTTTACATTCTTTCGAGATGTCTTAACAGCAACGCACACACGGTCGTTGATCTGCCAGCCATCAGAGTCTTTTACGCAATGGACAACGGGGAGTTTCTTGCCTTCGCTTGTCGCCAAATAATCATCACTATGAGTATCCAGCGTACAAACGATATCTCCATCCCACTCAGCGATTTTCTTTTCAACCGCAGGTACGATGGCAACCGCCTCGTTAGTACCCAATGCGCCGTCGATAAAGTCGTTTTGCATATCGACTACTACCAAAAGCTTTTTCATAGAGGTACCTCGTTTCTTAAAAATATTTTGATTGTATTGGACAATCTGCTAACAGTGCTTATGAAGCCCAATGTGAACTGAATCGCAACTTGGATTCATGTAATGAATCTCAGTTGCTGATTCGTGAACAGTTGGGCTTAATGGGAACTGTTAGTGCCTGTCCGCAAAGCGGGAGCGCCGCCGAGCGAGCTCTGTTCTGGAGGCGGCGCGGTATTAAAAACCGCATGAGTATGCTCGTTTTGAGCTACCAGTTTTACTGGTGCGAAAAACGGCATATGGATGCTGGTTTTTAATAAGAGCTTTAATCCCACAGGCAATTTCTTACTTCAGCTTAAAACATAAAGCTCCAAACTTGATTTCAATAAATATGTATGGTTTGGAAATCTTCATTGTCCAATAATTATTTACGCACTTATTACATCAAGCAGTTCTGCTTCCGAAACTTCTGCAATGTCGTCGTCGGCATCTTCTTGAATTGTCTGTTTTAATATTTCGTCAACCGAAGACTCTATATTAGCTTCATCTCCAGCAGACTCGACACAAATGTATTGTTCTATGTATGTTGACTCACATAAACACCAATCATCGTCGTTGTTTTCTTCTTCAATGTCACCAGACTCTTCGCCAACGCGAAGGTAATGATACTGGACATCTCCATTTCTAATAAAAGACATTATGAAATCGACATCGTTGTATCCGTCATACCACTTAACACTGTTCCAAAACAGCGTAACAATGTCGCTTGCCTCGTTCTTATATAATGTGGCATATTTGATTAAATCAAGCGCCCCATTTGTGTTTTCTGAGGCTTGTCTAACCAAAGTTTCAAAATCTTGCTTATATAATGTGATAGTTACATCGCTACGATATCCCATTTCACTCTCTCCTTTCAGCACTTGCAATCCGAAACAAACATATTCGGGGCGAATACTGTTTGTTTTGCCTGCACCCAGATAGCTTGAACGGTTGATCCTCCATCATGCATCTCCTTTAGGGATCATGATGGAGTGATTAACGGTTTCAAGTCTATCGAAACAGGTCTTAATTTTGTACTTTAGCTAAGAACATAAAGTTCCACACTGCGTTCAATATGTATCTGTGAGGAAATATACATTGCAAGTTTTTATATGTTCATTAAAATTGGTTTCTGTTTATCTCGTAATCTACATTACAATAACCAGCCAGAGGAAGCTCAGGATTACGATCAAGAAAGCTTACTTCAGATAAGTTACCGTATAATAAGTTTTCAATAATAGTAAAAGTAGGGTCAAAAGTGACCGATGGTGTGAACATTTCTCCTGTCGGACTGCTCCGAATCGAGGTTCCCAGTCAGTATGCCTTCCTGCCGCAGCCGGCACTCCAGTGCGGCGTCCCTTCTTTCATCTATCAAAGCGTTACTTCGGCGTACCACACAAAGCACCTGTATTCAAAGAATATAGGTTATGCATTACGAGCTATTTATTCTTCAACCGCATCTCCCCAATGAAATGCGTATAATTTTGTATCTATGGTGATTATTTCAAATCCCATTGTTTCGTAGTGTGCCCAAACCTTTTTCCATTCGACCTTATCAGCCTTTGTGCAAATGGTTTCCAGTTTGGTATCTGTGATGTTTTTGGCAAACGGTATCATCATCTCTGTCGCCAAATAACGAGCGCATTTTTCTTCATTCGTTGCGCCAGTTACACCCGTGATTTCTTCAAACATAAAATCGCTGCTACAAATTTTCTGAATGAAATCCTTATCACTTAGATCGCTATAACCAGAGGCGTGAAGAATTGCATCGAGAATTTCAACGGTCATTGACGGACATTCAGCATTGATATCGTCGATAACATTATTCAGCTCGATAATGTCGTCGTAATATCCGATCATCAAATCGCCTTCCCAGTCAATGATGTATAAACTGTGGCTTGTGTCTACCTTATTTTTTACATCACAAGGTAGGGTGAGTTCTGTGGATTCATTGGTATCCCAGTCGTCAACCTGAACTTTAATTTTAATCAAGACTAAACACCTCTTTCTTTTCTGGTTACTTTACAATCTAAATATATATGGAGGAACCTTGAGGATACACCTGCATCAGACACTGTTGAGCTTAAACACGGGTTAATCGCCAAAGTCCAAGTGATTGGTCGGGCGGAGCCGCAATAAATTGTTGGTTTCCGCCATCTAATCAGATGGATTTCGAGTTCGGAACTCGTGCAGAGCCATTTGCCCAAGCTGTCCACCGCATCACGGTCGTCCCCTCGGTGGGTATATGTGCCCCCTATCAAAGTATTACTTCGGCTTAGAACACAAAGCGCCCGTTTCAAGGAAACAAGACAATGCATTGTAAAGTTGGCGGAGGGTTAGGGACTCGAACCCTAAAACCCCTTACGGGGCTCGGCAGTTTTCAAGACTGCTGCCTTACCAATTAGGCTAACCCTCCAAATAAATGTGGTTTTTCGTACTTCCGCAGATTTCCATACCTTGTCCTTACCCACACCCCTATTGCTATATGGGGCGACGACCACAAACACTTCTGCTCTCCAAACCTTTCGGTTATTCGGCGGTTTTCTCCTGACTACCGCAAACCATTCTGGGGACTTTATTTCTCCTTGTTGCTCCAGACCTCAAGGGTACCTCGGAGTATAGCTCTCCTAAATGGAGCTGGCGACAGGACTTGAACCTGCAACCGACTGATTACAAATCAGTTGCGCTGCCAATTGCGCCACGCCAGCATATTAAATAGTCAAATATGGCATATTAACCACGAAAATCGTACTTAATCAGCCAAATATGACATATTAAATGGTGCGGATGTGGAGGCTCGAACTCCAGACCCCACGATTAAAAGTCGTGTGCTCTACCAACTGAGCTACATCCGCATCGAAACAAACCTATCGGTGGGGCGACATTCCCACATCTCTTTAAGACCTAAAACTTAGGTGCGATAGCTGCCCGTTCTATCCTCGAAAGGTTTGTTGGCATAGGCGAAAGGATTTGAACCTCTATCTTACGGTTTTGGAGACCGCCGTGTTACCGTTACACCACACCTATATATGGCGGAGAGTAGAGGACTCGAACCTCTGCCCCGAATGAACGGGGAACGGTTTAGCAAACCGCCGCAGTACCAACTATGCTTAACTCTCCATATATCCGGCTTTTACGGTGCGCCCAAAGGTGGACACGCCTGAATTCCACATTATCTCCCTAACAGCGTGGTCGTTGCCTTACGCAATCACTGTCGCCCAAAGAAGCACTCACGACTGTCTTACGACATTTTCTTCCCTTGCTCTCTTGTTCTTTGGTCTCAGGGTTTCTGGTTTGGAGATGTTACTATAAACCCTTGTTTAGTGGTGACGCTACCGAGACTCGAACTCGGATTTCGACCTTGAAAGGGTCGTGTCCTATACCAGTTAGACGATAGCGCCAAATGGTCTGGATGACAGGAATCGAACCTGCGAGCCTCTTGATCCCAAATCAAGCGTTCTACCAAACTGAACTACATCCAGAAATAGTGGTGCCACTACCCAGACTCGAACTGGGACGGATAAACCGAGGAATTTTAAGTTCCTTGTGTCTGCCTGTTCCACCATAGTGGCATTTGGTTGCGGAGGTGGGACTCGAACCCACGACCTCCAGCTTATGAGGCTGGCGAGCTGACCAACTGCTACCACTCCGCAATGGTGCCCGTGACAGGACTCGAACCTGCACATACAGAGATACTTGATCCTAAGTCAAGCGTGTCTGCCAATTCCACCACACGGGCATATATGGTGCCGGAAGAGGGACTCGAACCCTCACGATTGCTCGGTGGATTTTGAATCCACTGTGTCTGCCATTCCACCATTCCGGCATAATTAACTCTCTCCGTTTCTCCCGATTTCTCGTGCGGGGCAAGCGCATAGGACGGCGTGTTTCCTGAAGTTTCTCGGCTACAAAACTTTTGTACTTTTTCGTAGCGCCGGTGCCTTTAGAGAGAGGTTTTGTATCAGCTCAGTACAAAAGCTGATAGTTGGCTGGGGTGGTTGGACTTGAACCAACGGTCGAGCCGAAACTCTTGCAGGAGTCAAAGTCCTGTGCCTTACCAACTTGGCGACACCCCAGTATTTAAGTGATAGGACTCACCCAAGCTATGCCTTTAGCATTTCTATCCTATCTGTGCCGTTCCACCTTGCAATAGTGCATTTGCAAGTAACCATTACCCGAAGGCTTTACAACGGCATTCCCATCATCCTATCTTGAAAAATTGCAGTATTCAAATCAATGTCTTTGGCAAGACATTTATATCGTTAACTCAAATCCTCTTTAATAAGAGCTTCGAGATTAACACCGAACTTCTTGTTGTTCTGGTCGATTACATAGTTGATATAATCCTTTTCGATCATACGATAGTAGGAAATCAAACCTGCGAAGACCTGTACATCGTGAAGATCCCACGCCACACCTTTCTTTTTGTCGCAGATGTAGTTACAGCACATAGCCTTAAAGGTTTTCTTCTTCTGATGACCGATTGTGATTTCGTTATCCTTGTTGAGCATTACACCCAAATTCCAGTTACGACCGGCAGAAGAACCATATCTCGTTTTCTCTTTCTTCAAACAGAACGGAGCGTTGAACTTTTTGAGAACACCGAGAATGTAGTCCTGAAGTTTGTTGCAGTCAAAACCAACCTTAGACGAAACTAAGATGTCGTCTGCGTATCTGGTGTACACATAATGCTCGTCCATCTTACGAAGTTCATTACAAAGCTGATGGTCAATCGGGATCATCATAATGTTTGTAATAGTGGGAGAAATCGGCGTTCCTTGCGGAAGACCGCCATTTAAGAAACAAAGGCTCAAAGCCTTTTTCAAAGCCTCAAGCCCGTCTTTTCTCTTTACAATCTCGCTGAACGGGAAGATCTGCGAGAACATAGAGATTACAAATTCTTCAGTTGTGCTTCCGAAGAAATCGGAAAAGTCGAGCTTTGCAAACCACTTGCTCTCATTCTGCTGATGACGCTTAATGCAGTCGATTGTACATCTACCCTTGACATAAGCGAAAGCAGAAGTGTGATACAGAGCAAACATATTGGTTTCAAAAATTGTCTTGAGCTGACGGAGAGCATCCATAAGCTCAGGCACAGGGGCGTTGATTTCACGAAGACCTTTACTTTTCTTAGGAATGTAAAAGGTTTCGTACAAAGACTTGCGCTCCACATTGAAAAGGTTTGCGTGCTGTTCGTTGAATTTTTCAAGAACCGCAATCATCAAGTCGAAATCAAAACGCTCAAGGAATGAGGGTTTAAGGAACTCTCTGAAATGCGTTCTTGTGTTGGTCACATTAGGTACGACCATTCTCGACAAATCAACAGTGCCGTCAAGAATATCATCAAACGACATCTGATAATATATCGGGGATTGCTGAATAGTGATATAAGGCATAACATTCTTCCTTTCTCACATACAAGTAATCTACAAAGAGTTGATGTCCGAGTCCGGGTTCATTAGGATCTTAAAAAGAGCTGTTATAAAATTTAAGATTTGAATTCGGTATCGGAAAACCCTTATGAAATCAAGGGTTTTCACACCCCGACCTGTAAGTTTCGCTGTTGATGACACTGAAGATGTTACTACGCTGCGTCATCTCCGGAGGCAGGCGGGATATTTCATCCTATCAAGATATCACTTCGGCTTACAACACAAAGCACCCAAAGTCAAACGGGAGCGACCCGCCGAATTTGAATTATGCATTACAAGTATGTTATTTTGTGAATTTGCTTACAATCAACGCCTTGTCTGCAATATATTCGGTGTTGACTGTGTTGAAATACTGACCTATTGGTTTAACTATGTACACGATGGGATTTCCACCATACTTTTTGCAGGCTTTCTTTGCATACATACTCGCCGACAGAAGTGAGTCTGTGAAGAAAACCTTATCCGTGTACTTCTTTCTCCATTCTTCACGCTTGTTGTCCGTTATTACTGGCGGAAGAAGCACTCGGTTGATTTTGAATACATCTGTTGTTCCGTGATAAAAGGTTCTCATAAGCGTAAAACCATTCTTTTATTAACATCTATGATCTACATAGTAGAAGGAGGTGAGGCACGCGATGCAATCGACGAGAAGACAACCTTCGAGAAGCTTCGGTACTGAAGAAAACAAGGAGTTTTCTGAAGAATAAGCTGTAAGATTGTCAACTAAATCTTAGAAATACTGTGGAAAAGTGGAGGAAAGGTCTTGACAAACCGTGCGAAGTGTGGCAGACCAGAATGAGTCGCTCGCAGCAGTGTCATCCCGCTGGGTGGCTCTCCCTTCGTTCTTCCTATCAAGGTATTACTTCAGCTTACAACATGAAGCATTTAATCAAAGATTAAATAATGCATCATAGATGTTTTTTTGTGTTTTTTATCCTAAGAGAATGGAGAGGAAATCTTCCTCAGAAACATCCTCTAATTCAACAATAGAAAGGATTACATTATAGTAACCTTCATCGTCGGGTTCATCCGATACAAGGATTTCGGGATTGATTGTCAAAGCCGGACGGGCACCGATAATACCGTGATACGCACGGGCGTAGAAGAGATTACCGCCACGATCCACATACCGAGCGTCGTACGCATAGTCGGCATTGGGAGAACGAAGCCACCAGTACCAAGATGTTGTTTCGTCTTCGGGCGTTCCGCTCAATGTGGTGTTGTCAATGGCTTCTTCGGTTGCCGTAGCAGATGCGTTTCTGCCGTTTCTGAAATAATCCCAACGATCACCCTCGTTGGTATTTCTTACCGACCTACCAAAGATGTTAGCTCTGGACGGTAAGAAAACCTTACGAGTGATGATTTCGTAATCGCGGTCAGCGCTATCGCATTGAGGTAAAGCAACCACGATTTCTGTCGGCATAATGGCTTCAAGTTCAGCCTCGCTGAAGTAAGCCAAGAAACCGGGGTGGTTAAGATATGGCGTACCATCGTAAGTAAGTTCGCCAGTAGGAGGTGCATCGGTATCGTGTTGTGGATGATACCATTCATCTCCTGTGCTGTTCAAGAACTGGTCGATATTGGAAACCGAGTATCGGTTATTACCATATTCTCTGCGGTATTCCTGCGGACTGTCGAGCTCTCTTGCGTCGAAAGCTCGGAAGTCTTCAATGTGCTCTGCTAAAAGAGTTGTGTCGGCGCTGTTTACTTTAATCCATCGAATGCTATGAGCGCCTTCGTTGCCCACGCAGTACGATCCAAATCTGACTTTTGCTCCGCAAGGGAGGCTGCTTACTGTACGCGACATAACCTACCATCCTTTCTGTGTTATATTAAAAGGCATCAACAGTATGTCCGAAAGCGTCCATCAGAATTAACTTGCGAATACTGCCGCCCTTTGCAAAATTTATGAAGTTAGATACACCGTAAGCCACGATTGCTCGAACCGTAGGCACAACGGAAAGTGTAATGTTGCAGGCAGACACAGGAGTTTCTGCCTTGGCTTCATCGTGAGAGAAAGCCATAGAGTTAAGGAAATCCTCAACCATCTTTCGGTTGTTCCAGTCCGCAGCGTAATGCTGTGCATCTGTCAACCTCATACGGAAGTCAAACATAGCTTTGACAAAGGTGTTACCTTTACACTTGCTGGCGATTTCACGGCGCAGGTCAATGTTGTCCACGCACAAGAAAACATAACCAGAAAGCTTCTGATTAACATACCCCTTGTCCACGAGTTTGAGATCCTTTTTGATTTCGGGATTGATGTCATACAACATATCCGCAAGCGCTTCGATCTTGAGCTTGCCGATGTCTGTCTGCCTGAACATCTGATTTGCGATGTTGTGGGGTTCCACATAGTCGAAATCGTAGAGAGTAATTTTCGTAAGACCAAACCTTACGAGGTTCTCTGCGACCGTAGATCCGATTGCCCCGCAACCGATAATATGTATTCGTTCTTTGCACATCTCAGGCTGAAAGAACTCATAAGACTTTGATAAATTCATACCTTACTCTCCTTTATGTGTTGAAAAAGTCCCTCTGTGTTCCGTAGTAATCGCTGGCATCGTCGTCCATATCTTCGGTGCCTCTGCCTTTCCAACCGCTACCTACATCAGATTTGCCTTTCTGTTTAGTTTTGTTTTTGCTTGTCGGAGTTGTTACGGCAGGCGTTGTATTTTTTCCACCGCCACCGTTATACCCGCTGTATCCACCGCCACTGTACTGATAACCAGAACCGCCACCATACTGATAGCCGGTGTATTTATGTTCGACAACCTGCTTATTTGCCTCGTCGATAAATTCATCGAGGTCGCACTGGTCATCCATAATGCCGTACTCGATTTCATTATCTTCGTACATCGTATTGTTTTGCAGGTCGTAAATCTTAGTTGTATGCTCCAGACGCTTGTTCCAAATCATAAAGATGTAGTACATATCGTCGGTGAGCTGTGCGAGGATTTCTTCCTGATGTGTCTTATCGACGGAAGATGGAGAAGTCTGCATTTTCACATGACTATGACCTTGCATAATGATGTGGTTGAAGCGATCATCTTCATCGTTTTCCATAAGCCACATCGCATATTTCTCGGTATCCATATCAACGGTTGTTCCAGTAACCGTCTGAGGATACACAAGAATGTCGGAGATAACGAATGTCTTTTCATCCATACGCTCACCGACACCGTGCCAAGCAACCTCTGACTCGAAAGCCATAAGCAGACTGACCATTTTGGCATAAGCGGTAGGCGTGAACAAAATCTTCGCCTTTTCTTCGTTTTTGTAAGTGAAGTTCTTGCTGTAACTCAACTTACCATCAGCCATTTTCATTTCTGAAAGGGCTTTTGCAAATTCCTGCACCGCCTGCTGTTTCAACTCAGGCGTAAGCTTGATAGGTTTTGACATTATTCAGACACCTCCGTATTGTTTTCTTGTGCTTCAAGCCATCTCAGAGCTTCGGTAGGCGAGCAAGAAGTACCGTCGGGAAGTTCGATAATCTTCTTTGCACCAGAAGCAAAGAGTGCTTTCAGTACATAAGGGAATGTTGCGCTTTCGCCAACATTGATGCTCTTTGCAGAACATACACACTGCTCGATAGCGCCGATGTTATCGCCATTTCTAAGCGCTTCTTCAATAAGCGGACGCTGATTGCCTAAGCAACTGTGGCGATGAATGTGCATATTGGGCAGCATATCGTGGTACTCAACCGGATACTGATAACCACTGTTTGCCTCGACATAACCTGTCAGATCAATCATATAGTGGGCACAAGTTTTAATCTTGAGTACGGGTTCATCCGAGAAGATTGCGTCCATAAACTTCTTACGAACTTTAACATCTTCAAACACTTCATTGGTTACATCGTAATCGTAGTACATATAACCATCGAAATTAGAGCTGATTCTGTCGTACATCTCTACATCGAAGTTTTCAAGATAGCACTTAACGATAAATTCTAACTGCGTAGAATTAACTCGTACAGGATCAAGGTGCTTGTTGCACACAAAGTAATCCGAGATTTCGGACTCTTTGCAACCAGAATTGATTTGCGCCATCAAGCCAGCACGCTCAATCATCTTGACTTCACGCTGACGGATAAAATCTCTGTACTGATTTACATTGCGGTCGATACTGTTTTCGAGGTTGCTAAGTTCTCTGTCTACATTACTGAGATGCTGACGCTTAGCAGCAGTTTCAAAACCGCCCAACATTTTTTCGATTTTCTTGCCACGGAAGTCGTATCTGGTCGCATATTCTTCAATAAAACGCTCATATGCGGTTGCTGTTTTTTGAATTAAAGTTTTGACGAACTCTCGTTCTTGGTCATCTAAAGGTTTATCTTTGAAATACCAAGGAAGTAAACGAGAAGTTAACGACTGAATATAGTGATACAGTCTTGTGTTTAGGTTATCTACGAAAACCGCAACACTTCTGTCGTCTTCGTTTATATAAAAACGCATATTGGCTTGCTTTGCTACAAAGCCACTCAAATCTTTGAGTTCCACAAACTTTGGATAAACCCTTGTGAATGACTCGTCGATAGTAGCCAACGCTGTGCTTCTGTTATTTTCTGACGCACTGTTAAAACCGCAAACCAATATGGTGTTATTGTCAATGCAATAATCCGACAAGTAATTGATCTTGTCAGTTTCACCATAATCTCTGAGATAAGACTCTCGCGGGTTGATAGTTCTCACTCTCAGACAAATGGTATCGTCTTTGGACATTCTCGGAGCAACGAGTGCTCGGAGTGTCGCAACAAACGAGGTGTCGTTACTGTAACAATCACCAAAGATGTTAGGGAAAAGTTCGTTTGCGATTTCACTCGTCAGAGTCAGGTAATTGATATTTTTTGAAAACATACTATGCCTCCTGCTCCGCAGTATGGAAAAGCCCCGGCAAGTCGATACCTGCCGGGGTTCCGTTTACTTATTTATGTATTTTTTCTGGTGAATGCTTAGGCGTTATCTGCCTTAACGACATTCAAGAGATAGCACTTCTCAGTGATGCCAAGATCCGCGAAGGTCTTGTCAATCTCACCGGGCTTCAAAGAAGAGCCGTCGAGATGCATAGTGCCGGAAGTGTAGTCGATGCCGTTGTCCTCAAGGACGGTGCGGAGAGTGGTGTTTTCGTCAACGATGACAGACTCTCTCTTAACATTGTTACCAACAGTTACCTTAATCATAAATCGTAATTCCTTTCGTTCTTCAAAAATTTTTGATTGGGGTTAAATTGGCGGCGAGGATATTTCACCCCGCCGCACTCGGTCGGATGTTCGGATGTTGTGGAGCTGTGATTACATCACAGTAATGCTCTCACGAATCGTTGCCTTTTCTTCGGCAACAGATGCCAAAGCGGTCTCGAACTGAGCTTCAACAGCGTTGAGCTTGATGATCGCGGTGCCAACAGCATCTTCGGCGTAACCCATAGCGTCGGTAGTGCCGGCAGGAAGTTCCATAGTGATAATGGCTTTCTTGTCAGCGTTCTTGGACGCGCTGCCGAAGCTTGCGCCGTAAGCGTTGATGTTACCCTTGCCGGTAGTAGTACCCACCTTGAAAACTACGGTCTTACCGTCATCATCAAGGAGAGTCAATGCCTTGGGGTTGTGCTTCTCAAGAGTCTTGATAGTCTCCAGAGTGTGTGCGGATTCGACAACCATAGCGTCGCCTGCGATAATGATTCTTGCCATAATAGACTCCTTTTCTGAGCTTTTCGCTCGTTCAAAAAATATGTATTCCATTCGCTATCTCTCTGCCAAACGGTAAACAAGGCAAACCGATAAGAGAGACATTGCCCACCCCAAACCTCGTGGCGGTTGGAACCATTCGGGGCTAAGCTGGCATTAAGCCAGCATATCAATCGCACAGAAAACCAAAAGAATGATTGCCCACACGATTTTAATTACTGCGTTGATCTTTTCATCACCAACGCAGTATTTGAAATATTGTTCTTTCCACATCTCGGCTCTCGTAATTAAGTGCTTAATGTTGTTTGTGTAGTTAAAGCGCTCTCTGTCCGACAACCCGTCGATGTACTTAATTTCATACTCAGACGCTGCATCAGGAAGTTTTGCAGATCTTGCTTTGATGTATGAGAAAATGCCGCTAAGCATTATCGCAACCGAAAAAACGATGAATGAAATATCTGTGATGATGTCGGGATATATCCATTCATTTACGGAATTGATGAAAGCGAACAGCAAGAACAGAGATGCAATAAATTCGATGATTAAAAACACCCTTGCAACCTTTGTTCTCTTTGGGTCGTATGATATATACTCAAAATCCCTCATACCACACCTCACATTTTCAGTGCATTTTCAACCGGCTGATAGCGTTCAGAGTTCAGAGTTTCAAGCAGACACTCAAACGGGTCAGTCTTGCCACTCATAACCATCTTGCAGATGTTTACGGAGAAACCACTTACCAACGCAACACCCATATCGTTCTCACGAACAGGGATTGTATTGGTTCTGGAGTTTACATTCCAGAAGACCAAGCGAGGAATTTTGTAACCGGCACTTCTGTACTTGGCTTCAATAACCTTGAACAGATTTGCACTCACGCCGCCATAGCTTCTGCCGTTACAACACACCGCACCATCGAACTCCATGTCGGAGATGATAAGAATGTTTGCGGGGATATCCTCTTGGCTCATATTGTTACGAACCGCAGTGCTCAGAATGAGGTCAAACACCGCTTCGATGTTGGTGTTGGCAACCTCATTGTGTCCCAAAGCGATGGAGAGCTTATCGCGCAAACTCTTTCCGGGACTCATATCAACAAACTGAGGACGGGAAGAGAAGGTGATGTACTTATCCTTAAACTCACCAGAAGAACGCTCTGCGAAGTAGATTGCCAAAGCGTTTGCGACTTCAAGAGCCGTCGTGCTTGTGCCGCCGACCGTAGTAGTCATCGAACCAGAACCATCGGCAACAACGATTGTGTTACCACAACCCTCAACCAAATCGGGAAGATTTTTCCACAGACCCTCAATGGTTGCGTCATAAGCCTTTAACCTTGTACGCCATCCATTGCTGTCGGTGTACTTATGCACAATGTCGTGCGGGAAAAGCGTACCGGCGTTGATTTTGACTTCGCCCTTTTCGAGCTGAGCCAAAAACTCTCTGCGTCGCTCTTCATCGTTACGCAGGAACGCATCGTTGTAAATCAGATTTGCACGGGAAGGAACCGCCTCATACTTGATGTCGCCCCACTGTTTAGCGGACATCTTAACCTCAACGACATCAATGTACTTGCGCAACCAACTGAGGGTTTTACGGTAAGCGCTCTCGGTCATATCGAGGTACTGGCGGATGATCTTGGAATACTTCTTGCTACTTGCAGAAGAAGCGTTGCAGGACGGCAACCACTTCGCAAGCAAAGAAACCGGCTTGTTCTCGTTACAGTTATGAATATCGCTTTCGAGCTGCTTCTTGACATACTCCATCACAACAGGGCGGAGCTTTTCATTTTCGAGCAGAGCCCACATATCATCGAAGCGTCCATACTCAGGAATGAGCGGGATTACCTTTTCGACCATAGCCGGTTCGTAATCCGCAACGAAACTCATTGCAGTTCTGAACAAGCGACGCTCACCCAAACCGCCTCTGATATCTCTGGCGAAGAACAGCCACTTCATAGCGAGGATCTTATCCTCAAAGAACGCTCTCTTGAAGCGTTCAATCACTTCGTTTTCGCTTGCGGAACGCAAAGACGCAACCGCAAAGTTAATGTCGAGAAGACTCTTGCCGGTAGTGCGATAACCCACAGCGCCGTTCTCGGTTACAGACTGGTTGAAGTTTTCCAGCATTTCGTTTTGCATAGCATTCATAAAACTCATAGTTATCTCAATCCTTTCTTAATCTTCCCACTCTCTGCTGAGCACGAAGTCATATCGTTCAATTATGTCGTCAACATAATTGTTTGCGGGGTTATAGATCATATAAGACACAAAAACCGTCCCATCACAGTAGCCCTCTGTAACGGAACGGTAGCTGATGTAATTGTAATTTTCATCAAGTGCATTAAGCACTCTACCGTCGCCGGTTTCTTTGTTGGTTACGAACCCAATGCAACGCTCAACGATAACCATACCGTTTCGGTTTTCAAGAACTTCAGCAAAGAGTTCAGATGCGTCGTAAAGCTCATATTCATACGGCATCTTTGCTAACACATCTTCAACAAACAGGTCTTCAATTTCAACCCATTGATAATCGCCATATTTCAAGCATTTCTCAAGGGTAATACCTGTTTCATCAGGTGGCGTATCCACCTCGGCTGGTGCAGTTGCTGTGCAACCGCAAGCGGAAAGTAACAGGAGCAGTGCCATAAAGAACAGGAAAAACTTTTTCATTATAAAACCCTCGTTTCATTTTGATTTATGTAATCTCCAAGACGCATTCAATGTAAATCAGATTAGCAGTCTGAGCATTAAGGATTTGCTGTTAGCGTCTTAGAGGGTTTGTAGGAGCCACAAGACATCATTGAAAAAATTAACCCATTTAATTTCTTTGTTAAAGTTGCTGTTGATGTCTTTTAGGCAAAAAGCAAGGCACACGGTTTGGCAAAAGTGGGACTCGAACCCACGACATTCAGATTAACAGTCTGATACTATATCCATCTTAGTTATTTCGTCTGAAATTTGCTGTTCGTGCCTTTATGTTGGTCGAGAGGGATGGGCTTGAACCATCATAACAAATGTTGGCGGATTTTCAGTCCGAACATTGCTGCGTAGTCTTGACAAGACTATCATAAGGATTCCGCTGCGTATGCCAATTTCGCCACCTCTCGATGTGGTGGGCAAGGTTGGACTCGAACCAACGAAGCCAAAAGCGCCTGATTTACAGTCAGGTGGAATTGCCACTATCCGACTTGCCCATATCAGTAGTAAAAGTTCGGATAGGATACGAGGCAAATCTTTTTGGAATGCTTCGCTCTGCAAATAAATCGCCAGCAAGGGTCAGGGTGGTCAAAGTGTTTTGTAACCCTTTCACCGGTTGATCTGACAATGAAAGTTACATCAAGAGAACCCATAACATCATTCCTTTCGTATTTGATTATCCTATCCATTAGGGAGAAGGTGGTTCCCGTGCCATTGCCGAGGAGTTTTACAACTTTTCGATTAGCAATGTTACTCTTAGTCGTTACCTAAAACTCGTCACGGGAACCGTTTGGTTATGCAACAAGAGACCATAGAGAGTGAAAAGTGGGAAAAGAACTTTTCGCCAAGGGGGAAGCGAAAAGAAAAACCATTCACAGGGAAGTCGTTGCGAATGGCACAGCATTTGTATAAAACTTTTTAGTATTGTTATGTTTTGTAAAATTGCTGTTGGTCTCTTTTATATGTAGAGCGGCGGGTAGGAGTCGAACCTACGACACACAATTTGGCTTATAAGTAAACGATTGCTGTTAGTGATGATTTCGCACCACATTGTACTTAGATCGTTGCTCTACCAGTTGAGCTACCGCCGCATAGGGCACCCGGAGCAGGACTCGAACCTGCGACCTCGGCTTTAACAGAGCAAAAGAACCTTGCAGTTTGCCTCTTTAAGACAAGACACAATTGTACGCGCTCTAACCAACTGAGCTATCCGGGTATGTAAAGTTGGCTGTTTATCTCATTCCATTTACCACAGCTCCTGTAATCCTCGGCACAGTCCCAGAGCTCAAGGGACAACCGCAGGCTTCGTGGCACCAACCTTTAGGGTGTGAAAATGATTTTGCTGTTGTAATCCCAGCTACCAGACACAATGCCGTTTGGATGAATAATAAATTCACGACAGATGTTATCGGGTTCTGTTTCCTCAACCTCATAAAGCATTCTCATATTTGAGTAGCTAAACAAAATCGGGGTTCCGTTGTCATTCCAAATTTCATAGATGTAATAATCCTGAACTGTCTGTTCGACAAACTCAAAATTATCATAAGCATAATCAAGTGCTTCGCGGTATAACATCTCTTTATCGTCATACGAAACACCGTGTTTATCGCTCAACTTCATCAGCTTTCGGAATGATAAATCATCTACAAAACGGAATGCATTTATAAATTCAACCATATCGCCTGTGTTGCGCATATCGCACATAACACACTGGATACGCATCTTTGTCTGTTTTAATTTTGATTTCAAAACTTTCAGCTCTGCAATCGTAGGCATAGTATCGCAGAAGATTTCATCGTTGCGCCTATCGTCAACAGAGTGTCTGCTGATATTTACGAAATCGAACAAGCCGTCGATGATCTTTAAGTGATTACATAAATACTTTCCATTAGTATTCATTGTAAGAAACTTGATATCGTGCCGTGATAAGATTTCGCATAAATCATCAAACCGTTTGAATAGGAGTGGTTCGCCGCCAGTAACTGAAACGGAAAACAAGATACCTTGAGCTTCCATTTCAGACAACATTCTATCCACACTATCCAAAAATCTTTTTGCGTTCTCGTTACATCGAGAATTTTGCTCTACACAAAACGAACAAGCCGCATTGCAAGCGTCTGTAAGCTTGAGGTGGAGATGCCACATCCACGGATTGTTTTCCAACATTACCTTATGACCAAAAAGCTCACGCTCAATTTTGCCGTCATAACTAATAGCAAGTTGTTCAACATTAGCACTTTTGATGTAATCTTTTTTATCGGTTATTGTAGTAAACAATATGACACCCCCTTATTGATACCAATTAACCAATAATTTTGAAAAATTCCGCTTCATCAACTGCGACTGACTCCATATCGAGCCAAGACACACCTGACACAGCGGGGAGGGAAAACAGATATTTGATTACTTCCGTCGGCAATTCTTCTTTAAGCCAAGAACTTCCATACTTGTAGCCGTCATCATACAGCAGACCAACCTCCTCAAGCGCTTCACACGCTTTGGTGTAGTCATATCTGTGTGATAACTTCCACTCTCTGATGAACTCCTCTTGCTTGGGCGTTCCCGCCCTTGCATCGTTCATATGCCAACGGTTCCAAATGCTTTGGACTTTCAAAACATCGGAATACTCGAAACCCTCAGCGGGTATTAGTGCTTCGTTGGTTAAGTCATCGGCATTTTGACCGTGACTGTGCCAAGTTCCACACATTGATAACCTGCCATCTTCAAGCGTTATGTCGATGTAAAATCTACGGCAACCACCGAGTTTGCCAATCTCAAACGCTGGGCAAATTCTTCTTTGGTACTTAGTCTTCATCTCCATACGGATCACACTCCTCATACGGAAACTCGACAAGTTTCTTTTGTCCGTTACACTCTATGATTTGCGGACGATACGCTACATAACCAAAATCCTGACACATCATCATTTCGATGTTGTCAAGAATTTCGCTCAGCTCTTCATCGCTGTATATGATTTCATCGCACTCGTCCAGACCCATAAGAGTGTTAAGGAAAACCGCAAGGGCTTCTCTCAATTCAGCTTCACGCTCAGCAACAAGCTCGATATCCGTTTCGTCAACATCAGATGTTGTTTCGGATTTGATTTCCTCAGCGTATTCCTCAAGCTGTTTGAGAAGTTTTTGATAAACCGCAACGCAGTCCTTTGCAGATATGGCGCATTCTTTGACAAGGACTTCTTCCTCGTCCTCGCCGTGTACCTGCTCAATAGTCATTGATGGATAGCCGTTTTCCTCAGTCAAGTAAACCCTGACCAGAGGACTTTCGGTTTCGTCGTCCAAAACTTCGGCTACATTATCCATCGCGCTTTCAAAACGCTTTTTGTGTTTTTGGAAGTAGTCCCAAAGCTCGTCAGGTTTTACATAGACTTTAATCACCGGCAGCACCTCTTAGGCAATAGCTGCAACAACGACAGCTTTGATACCTTTCAGCAACCAAGCCGGAGCGTAGAAAATGTTTGCGCAGATCTTACCGACCATACACTGACCGTCAATGAACTCGTGCTTCATACGCTTTGCGGACATAACCTTTGCAGTCAAAACATTGAAAGCAAAGTAGATAATTGCGACGATAATTCCGATAATATTCCAAACCATAACACCGTTCTCCTTTTCATTTCTATTGGTATTTTTAGGCAAAACAAAAGCGCTGCCGAAAACTCGCGGTAGCGCTTTGATTTCAGATATTTGATTTTTACTCGTCAGCTTTGACGATACGATAACCCAGCTTGCAGATCAGGGCAAGGGTTTCGTAAGCAGTTGCTCTGTCATATTCCTTTTCAGAATCGTCGAGCATATCGTAAGGCAACATACAGGGCGTTTCCTTTTTAGCGTCATCACGCTTGGTGCCGTAAGTCCAGCCTTGCTTCTGGCGGTTCTTAGCCCAAACCTCGTGGGTATTCTCAGCCAGCTTTTCAACCAGATCCAAAACACCTTCGGGCAGCTCGACATCAGATGTGTCGATGGGATTAGGGGTATAACTCTTAGGATCGTACATATCTTTTCTCCTGTTCAATTGGATTTTGAGCAAACTAAAAGCACCTCTAAGACCTCAGAGATGCTTTAACTTTCAGATATTCAGTTTTTAGTGTTCTTGGGAACGAACACTTCCGGCACGGTTACGGAAATGCAAATTCCGTCCTCAGTACCATCAATGGTGATCGCAGAGGTATAACTCATTACCTTGCAATACTTTTCGATGTCTTCACCATAGATATCGAACACGATAAATGTTGCGGTTACTCCGCCGTGCTCTTCCTTTGGTGTCAACTTGACAGGTTCAACATTACCGTTACTCTTACGAGCGGCATTCATAAAGAAGTCCAAAACTTCAACGAACTTGTCCATCTGGGGCTGATTAACCACATAGTTATCATCCTTACGCAGACTCAAAACCGCGCCGTAAAGCTGGGTAATTCGCTTAACATATTCAATATCAGTCAAACAATCACCTCATATTCTTATATTCATTAAAATCCTCTTTCCACTTATCAGAGCCAAAGAGAATTTTGGAAAACCTTTTAGTAGCATTTCCGACAATCTTAAAGCGATAAGACCATTCCTTATACTTTTCAGATCCGTATTGCTGCTTGTATTTTTCCTTAAAGCCATCGGTTTCAAAATCCTTTAGCATAGGGAAATAAAGACTTTTGGTTATGTTATAAATATCACAGTCCTCAATGCCGGAACCTTTGGCAACGATTTCATTGGCTTTTGTAACAAAATCCTCAACCGTTAAGAGTGCGTTTAGGTCAGCCTTTGGGAGTGATGATTTCTTGAATAGAAACCCATAGTTTGTGCTCACTGCATTTACCCCCGTATGTTTGTATACGGAGTTATTATAACAGATTTGCACCAATTTGTCAATCAGGTAGCGCCATTTACTCACGAACTAAAACCTCTTATCATTTCGGAAAATTCATTTTTTGCCGTTTTTGTACTCGTCAAAGCAAGCCACTACCTCATTGTGAACAAAGGCAATAGAGCATTTATCACAGTTTAGGTGTATTCCTCTGTAACAACACACATTACAGGAGTGGCGAAAATTCCTTAAAGCTTCCTTTTTACTATCGCTTTCAAGCTGTCGCTCAACGCCGATTTGCTCAAACTTAGTCATTACTCGCTCACTCCATTCTTTATTCGATTTAGATTGACAAACCTTTTATAAGGGTGTGGCGAAAAGCCCGCTTACGCGGACTTCTCAACCACAACAGTTTCGACCTCAGTGGCAGGCTCAGCCTTAGCTTCAGCCTTTGCCTTAGTGTCGCCGACCTTTTTTGCCTTTTCAGCGGAAACCATACGGTATTCAAGGTCATACGCTTTACCGGTTACGATGCGGTGCATTACATCGAGCACAAGGCGGTGAATGTACGCATTCTTAGCGACTGCGACAGACAAAACCTTTTTACCGCGCTTGGTGTAGCACATAAGCAGGTATGCAACATCGTGGTTGTTCACGCGATGAACATTCTTGCCCTTGCCATTATCCTCAAAGAGAATGGCATCAACAACCTGCTGGAGCTGCTTACAGATAGCGGTATTGCTGTCCGGTGTTCCGCCCATTTCAACCTGACGCGCAAGGTCATTCATATAGAACGAGTCGCAGATCTTCTTGATTTGGGCTTTGGTCATTTTCAGTTCGGTAGCGGTACGCAACGCGAGGAGCTGGTTGAACTTCTCAACCGAGTACTTCCACATTGTAGGGGCTTTGATGTACTCGCAGAACTTCACAAGGTCAATCTGGCGCACCTTGTCTTCCACGATTTCAAAACCTGTGATAGAACCCTCTTCACGCTTTACGCGATGGGACACCACAAGGTAGCTGTGCATCGCAACAGCAGCCTTTACCGGATTTTCGGACTGTGCCAACTCGCCGAACACTTCGACGCATTTAGCCTCAGCGTATGCTGCCTCAGCGTCTTTAAGTTCCTGCTCAGTGCGAGTAGCTTTGGCGAGATCGTTTTCTTTCAGTGCTTCGTTGTATTCGCCGATTTTCTTGACGATAACATCACGATGTTCACCGATAATTTTCTTGATATCAGCCATTTTCATTACCTCACATTCGTGTTATTTTTACAGGCATAAGCCTATAAGAAAACACACCAACGGGCATCTCATAACTACCGGTTGGTGTGCTTGATTTATAGGTTTATACAAAGGCGGAGTTCATAACTCTCCGCCTTGAAAATTCGTTACTCAAATCATACTCCATTAGATCGCGCTATACCGCCCATCAGTAACAACCGTCCGCTTCCGTTGGAAACCTATGGCTCAACCCATTTCGCCCCAATTTGACTATCATTGATAGCCATTCGGTTTTGGCTCTATGGGAAATAACATCAGTTCGATACAGTTTGAAAAAACTTCGTACTTATCAGCAGTTGCGCAAGCCGTGTTTAGGTTTAGCTGAATACCTGTTGCCATTTTCACTATCTGACGCGCCGTAGGTCTACTCCCATACGGCTGAACCGACGACTTTGAAATTTGGGACAAAGTTACCCTTATGCCTGCGCATATGCCCTCAACCGCTACTCCGGTCAGGTACGAGTTTAAGGCAAAAAGCCTTTGGACTAAGGTTGATAAAGCTCAGCCTTTGAAAAACTTGGCTCGGCGGTTTGCCGTTGCCGTCCGCTTATATAGTCGCGGTGTTCGGTGTTGCGCTCCGTGTGGGGTGCGTTGCCGTCCGTCGCGCAAACAGTTACCAAAAAGAGAAAACGAAAACGGCGCGCCGTTGTTGGCGCGCCGTCTGGGTGTTGCTTATTCGGTTTTATGCGTTGGCGGTTGCAAGTGCTTTTTTGCGTGCGCGGTATTCTCTATAATATTCCGCGTTGTGCTTGTTGCGTTGGCTCTTGCTCTTGGTTGCGTTCTCGGTTGCGTTGACTTGCGCCGAGTTGATAAGGGTTAAAAATTCGGGTGCGTTCTCGGTGATATAATCAAGGTACTTTTTGCGAATGTGGGTTAAATGTTCGTTGACAGTTGCCACACTCTTTATATTAAGTTTGTCGGCAATTTGGCGCTGACTATATCCGCGCGCCGTCAATATGGTAATTTCTTTTTGGCGCGGTGTAAGTGCTACCGCGCACGCGCTCAATACTGCGCCGAGTTTGTCGGCGGTTTCCGCGTCCATTGTTTCGGTATCCGTTGGGGTGTATCTTTCGCCGTTCTTGATAATGCGTGCAATATAGGACGATACCGCCACAAGATGCCCGCCGTTTTCCTCTATAAATTCGGTGCTTGTTTCGTATTCGGTTGCACTGCGTTGCGCCATAATGTGCGCGTTAATGGTTAAATATGCGTTGTGATACTGTTCGGTAATGTCCGCGCCGTCATTGATAGCGGTTAAAATGCCGTCATAGGCACAAGAGAAAATGTCTTGACTGTCAGCGGATAAGCGCGCGACCATATCCAAAATATAGGTTGCTCCGAGTTGCTCCGCTTGGGGCTGTCCGGCTCTTGCGTTTGCTCCGGTTAATTCGTTTGCAATGCGTTGTTGCGTTTCCGTTCCGCCTGTTCTTGACAAGGTTTTTTCCGCGCTCTTTTTGGCTACTTGTAACGCGCCACGCATAACGGCGTATGCGTTAATGTTGCCGTGTTCGTCTTGCGTTGTGGGGTACACTCTAACGGTTGCGCCGTCAGGTGCTAACGGTTGCGCGTTTTCGTGCGCCGTCTTGGTGTTGGTTGCGTTCGTGCTTGTGCGTGTTTGCGTGCCGTCCGCGTGTGTAATAATGATAGTGTACAACATAGTGTTGCTCCCTTCTTAGCGGTGCTAAGGTGCGACCGCCTGCGCGCTTGGTGTTGGTGCGTGCTACCAATGATATATAGTACTGTCAACGGGTGCGCCGTTGGGGTACTGTCATAATGATAGCACAAATAAATGCGTTTGTCAATACAATTTTTTCAATTTGTTTGAAAAATTGTTTTCCGTGTGTATAGTGTGGGTGTTCGGTGTTGCAAGTTGCACCGAAAACGACCATATTATTATATACGCGCGTTTTTGCCGTTCGTCCGTGTGCCGTTCGTCCGCGCTCCGTGTTGCCGTCCGTCTATGTTACAATTCGGCACTATGTAACATAGGGGGGTATTTTCCATATTTTAACCCCCTAACCCCAAGCCAAAAGCGACAAGTTGTTTCATCTCCCTCACACCTCTTAAAATTTAACCAGCTCCACCGGTTCCTTCGGTGAATCGTAGGAAACATCGCAGTTATTTCCTTATATAAATAAAGGCAGGATCTCTCCTGCTTTTACAAAAGTGCCCAGAACAAGGCATTAAAACCGAGCAATCAAAAAACTTGAAAATTTTTTATGAAAACAATTAGAAAGAGTATTGACAAACCGAAAGTTATGTGGTATACTATGTACAGTCAATACAATTAGAAAGAGTAAACGAAAGGATTTGATAGTGCGATGGCTACGATTATTTCAATTGACTTTAATGCTTTGAGAGCTTGCAGAGAGCAAGGCTTCATTAACCCCCAGAAGGTAGAGAGTTCCCGAAGACAACTCGAATACGGTATGATCCAACCGGCTGAAGAACAAGTACATATCGAGATAGCTAACGAGCATACAGCCGAGCCTATCAAGAACATTGAGGACATTGACCGTATCTCTGAGTACCTTATCAGCAATGAGAGATATAGAGACAATATGCTCTTCATAGTTGGTATTAACTTCGGTCTTCGTATCAGCGATCTGCTTCAGCTCAGATTTACCCAGCTCATTAACGATGACTTCTCATTTAAGACCACATTCCCGATTCTGGAGAAGAAGACTCGTAATACCCGTAAGGTACAGCGCAACAGATACATCTCTATCAACGATGCAGTTATGGATGCAGTTACATTATATCTACAGCATACACAGTGCAAGCTTGATGATTATCTGTTCCGTAGTGAGAGTAACCGAGGTTCTAACCAGAACAAGCCAATGAGCCGAATGTCTGCTGACCGTATCCTTAAAGAGATTGCTGAAACGCTCTGCTTGGAGAACAAGATGGCAACCCATTCTCTCCGTAAGACATTCGCGTATCATCAGATGGTAATGTCCAACAACGACCCTCGTAAGCTCTTATTATTACAGAAGATGTTTGGACATTCGTCCGCTGCACAGACGCTTGACTACATTGGTATCACCGGCGAAGAGATTGAAGACGCTTACATGAAGCTCAATCTTGGTAGTCGCAGACACTACCTCATTGATAGCCACATCGAAGAGAGTATGATGCTCCCAGTATCCTAACTCTCTGGTGTACTATCCACTGCTCCTTGACAACTGAATAATTGCTAACAGTACTATGTCTTGCTCGAACCCAACAACTGTAAACCGAAATACTTGCAATAGTAATCTGAGTATTTCGTACTACATCTACAATGGAACTAAAAAATGTTTTTCTGTCTTTGTGATTGAAAATCAAAAGTCCTTTGTTTTCGGGGTTTTCCAGCCCTATTTTTTGAATTTTAGCACCGAGGCGGTGTTAAGTGCGAGTTCTCGTGTCGCCGTTTCTGGTCAATATTTGGAGGTTTTATGGCAATAAAAGTGTGTGATGCTATTATGGGTTCCGGTAAGTCCAGTGCTGCCATCGCCTATATGAACGAGCATCCCCAACAGAAGTTTATATATATAACGCCTTATCTTGAAGAGGCGGTTAGAATTCGAGAGTCCTGTCCTGCGCTCGACTTTAAGGAACCCAGCGACAAGATCCCCGAATTTGAGTTCAAGAAGTACAAACACACGGTCGGCTTAATTGCCGCCGGAAAGAATATCACCAGTACTCACAATATGTTCTTGAGGTACTCGGACGATATGATTGAAATGATTAAAGAGCAAGGGTACACGCTAATCGTTGATGAAGCGGTTGAAGTACTGCGACCCTCTACCATTACCGCATCGGATATGCAATTGATAGAACAGGCGGGGTGGATTACCAAAGAGGACGGTATCATTACTCTCTCACCGTCGTTTGACTATGACGGGGGTAAGTTCAGCGAAGTCGTTGCTCTTGCGAGAGGAAATCGTCTCGTAGATATGCCGAGCTGTGGCTATGGCAACCTTTATTACTACTGGATATTTTCTAAAGACATCTTGCAGGCATTTAAGGATGTTATCGTCCTTACCTATCTGTTTGAGTCACAGACAATGAAGTACTACTTCGATATTGTGAAACTACCGTACCAAAAGATCGGTATCCGACGAGATGCCCAAGGTGGCTATCACTTTAGTGATACAATGGCGTATGTTCCCGAATACACGAAGGAGCTTTCATCGAAGATACATATTTTTGATAAC
Organism: Congzhengia sp.; assembly: GCA_045545755.1. GTDB lineage: Bacteria > Bacillota > Clostridia > UBA1381 > UBA9506 > Congzhengia. The sequence goes on from JAZQBQ010000047.1 coordinate 65,579, forward strand.
GATAAGATGAACGCCATCGGAAATAAAAAGACCGCCCTCTCGTACACTTGGTACACGAGGACGAGTACTAAGGACGAAGACGGCGATGTTCTGCGAAAGAATGTCTATAACTTCTTCCGTAATTACAATAAAGATAAACCGGCAGATGCACGATTGTGGGCAGCATATAAGAACGGCGAGACCTTCATCCGAGGTAAAGGATTTTATTACAGTAATATCGCGTTCAATGCGAAAGCCACAAACAATTATCGTGACCGCAATGTTCTGGCGTACTGCGTAAACATCTTTATGCAACCCAGCGAGAAGCAGTATCTGCTTGCCAACGGCGCAAATGTCCTTGAGGACGAATATGCGTTATCCGTTATGATACAGTGGATTTGGAGATCCGCAATTCGTGACGGCGAAGAAATCTGGATTTATATTCCCAGTAAAAGAATGAGGACTCTCCTCCGTAATTGGATCGGGGAAGTCGAACAAAACTATATACATATTAAGGAGACCACTAAGTAATGAGTAAAGTATTGAATGATGCACAGCGCAAGCTTGTCGAAGACAACCACAACCTAATCTATTCGTTTTTGAATAGTCGCCACTTGAGCCTTGACTCCGTTGAGGACTGGTACGGAACCGCAGCCATCGGCTTATGTAAAGCCGCCTTAACCTTTGATGAAAGTCGAGGAGCTAAGTTTGCTACTCTGGCGTACATCTGTATGGACAACGAAGTGCGACAGGTGTTGAGAAAGAACCGCAAGAATGTAACCGTTGTTGCGAGTCTTGATGATGATATTGCCACTGCTGAGGGCGGATGCTTCTTAGCCGATGTTATTCCCGACAGTCGAGATTTCTACTACCCCATTTATCTTAATGATGCGATTGAGATTGCGACCCGCAGTCTGAATGACCGAGATAAGCAAATCATCGACCTAATTATCAACCACGGCTTGACCCACTCAGCCATTGCTATCAAGTTTGGTGTGGCTCAACCGACGGTATCACGAGTGTATGGTAAGTTCTTAAAGAAGATTAGAGAATATTTCATTGACTGAGGTCAATTATTTTTTAAGGCTATCAATACAATTATAAAGAGTAAAAGGAGTGATGCGTTATTTCAAAGCAACAGACATCTCAGAAATACATATTCAAGATCCACAGCTCTCGTTTAAGAAAAGCAAAGTGGAATCTAACCTTGCCGCTGTCTGAAGCACGCAAGAATGACGAGGTAATCTCGCTTAGCGATAGTCAGATGTTACGCTGGATTGACGAGTTAAACGGTATAGAAGACGCAGATTATACCGCCAAAAAGATCAAAAAAAGCATCAAAATGCTTAAAAAACAGCCAAATTCACTGCAAAATCGCCGAGAAATCAAGAAATTATACGAAAAACTGGACAAAGTACAGCATAAGCCCGATTATATGTGCCTTGTGATTGACAAAGAGAAGGACTACCGCAGAGCCTGCCGAGGCTTCACGATTAACGATGTTAAGTATGTCCGACTGCTTGGAACCAACGGCGGTGTAAAGAACGAAACGATTGTTTTCGTCAGTGAGCGTCTATCCAAAGAGCTTCGTGCTCGTATTAACAACGGTCGTGATGAAAGTGTAACCCTTATTCCTGCAAAGTTTGAGGCATACAGAGCCTTGACCTGTAGTGGTTCAATCCCAGTTTCGATGCCCAAGGGCATTTTGGTGGTCAACGACTGCGAGACAGAGTTTTATGAGGACATTATCAGCTTGAATGACGCCAACAGCGACGAGCCGATTATGGAATATGTCCAGAACGAAAAGGTACAGTTGAATGAGTCTGACGGATATGGTCTGATGTTACCGTCTCTGGCTGAGCGTTGGTCTAAAGAGTTAGGTCTTGACTACTTGGTTAGCGGTGTGAACACCCGCTTCTCTTGGGAAAAGGGTATGATCTTCTGCTTCGACTTCCTTGAGTTCGCCGATAATGTGGCTCACACCCGTATGGTAAAAGATGCTTGGGGTAATGAGGTCGATATTTCAACTGTTGAGCTTATCCTTACCACTTCGATGTTGAAGTTGTGGAAGTGCTACTCCAGTATTGAGCACTATCTTGAGTGCTGCGAGAAGAACCACTACACATTTGGCGTAGCAAAGACTTGTCCTAAAGAGCTTGAGAGCGAGCGCGACCTAAACTACCAGTTCATTCAGAGCTACAATTTGAATGACGAGCAGATTAACGAGCTGATTCAGCCTACTGTTGACGACATCAAAGACATTCTCTCCGGAGATTACCAGAAAGCAATCCTGTTCCTTAAAGGTATGTATCTCAACGAGGACAACATTGACTACATTGAGAGCGACTTTACCAAGGCGCTGATGATTGACAAGCGCATTTACAATGACCCATTTGTTAAGCGTAAGATTTACCAAATGGTTCGTAAGCGCATCAACGATGCGAAGATCGGCGTTATCCGTGTTCACGGTAACTACTCCATTGTTTCTGGCGACCCCTATTCACTGTGTCAGAGCATTTTTGGATTGCCGGTTACAGGATTGTTGAAGAAAGGCGAAGCATACAATCGCTTTTGGGTTGACCGCAACACTGAAAAGGTGGTTTGTTTCCGAGCGCCTATGACCTGTCATAATAATATTCGTCTGATGCACATCCCGAATAACGACGAAGTTAACCATTGGTATCGCTACATGACTGCTTGTACGATTTTCAACTCGTGGGATACGGCAGCACACGCATTGAACGGTATGGATAAGGACGGCGACTTGGTATTGCTGACTGATAATAAGGTCTTAGTCGAAAATTATCGTCCCCTACCTGCGATTATGTGCGCTCAGCGTAACGCAACTAAGGTTGAGGTTACTGAGGAACTGCTTATCCAGTCTAACATCGACAGTTTCGGTGATGATATCGGTAAGACTACGAACTGGATCACAACTATGTTTGATGTTCAGTCACAGTACGAACCCGATAGCGAGGAATATCAGGTATTAGACTACCGTATTAAGTGTGGTCAGTTGTATCAGCAGAACTCAATCGACAAGGCTAAGGGCATTATTGCTAAACCGATGCCAAAGGATTGGTATGATCGAGCGGCTAACCGCATTACCGACGACTTATCTGAAGAGGAAGTACAGCGTAGGCTGTTCAATCTTCGTGTACTGGCTGACAAGAAGCCATACTTTATGCGCTACATCTATCCCAATTTAATGAGCCAGTACAATACATACATAAAAAACACCGACAAGAAGTGTGTTCGTGAGTTCAGACAGACTATTGAAGAGTTAATGGCAAAGAGTCCCGACGAGCTCACACAGGCAGAGGCTGAATTTATCGACTACTACATTCAGAGAATGCCGGTTGGTATGCACCCTTGTGTAATGAATAAGATTTGCAGACGCTTCGAGGAAGAGTTTGACAACTACTTCCTAAAGAACATTTCCGAAGAAGACTTCGATTATAGCATTATGAAGAGTGGTCAGGAGTACACCACCACACAGTATAATGCGATTGCAAAGCTGTATGAACAGTACACTAAGCGTTTGCAGGAATATATGCAGTTCAGTAAGCGAGAACGAATTGATGAAGACGAGTCAGCAACAAAGCGAAGCCTTATGGTTCGTGATTTTAAGGTTGAGTGTGAACGAGCGTGTTCTAACTCTGCGCAGTTGTGCGACATCATTCTTGATTTATGTTATCGCCGTAGCGGATCCAAACAGTTCTGTTGGGATATATGCAGTGAAGAGATTATTGAAAATCTACTGAAGAACAATGACAACACTATATACTTCCCAGTACAGGACGAGGGTGGCGACATTGAGTTCTGCGGAAAGAGATTTACACTTGAAAGTAAGGGAGGCATATAAATGACCAACATTGTTCTGAACGAGAAAGCGTGTGCGGAGTATGCGCTTGAGAATTTAATCCTTGGCTCAAAGCCCACCGAGACTTTGGGTCGAGTCGCAAGATATTATTATAGCATCGGCTATAAAAAGAAGGAGATCGGCAGTCTGCTTGAAGACTTTATGTTGAAGTGCGACCCCACTATCAACATCGTAAAGTGGCAGGCTACCATTGATAAACAGGTTAACAGCGCTGATAAGTACGAGCTTATCGACATTTCGGGAGTTGAAATTACCCAGAGCGAAATTGACAAGATACAGCAGATTGAGGGTAAGTTGCTTCAAAGGTTGATGTTTACGATGCTTTGCCTTGCTAAGTATGGTAATGCCATCAACCCCAACAATAACAACTGGGTGAACCGTAAAGATAAGGAAATCTTCAGTCTTGCTAACATTACGCTCACGACCAAGAGACAGTCGTTGTTGATTAACGACCTCTGGACGATGCAATACATAGGATATAGCCGAGTTGTGGACAATATCAACATCAATGTCAAGATTGTTGATAACGAGAGTCCGACGGTGCTATATATCAGTGATTTCCGTAATTTGGGCAATCAATATATGAGATACTGCGGTGAAAAGTATATTGAGTGTGAGTGCTGTGGCAAGGTGGTCAAGGAAAAGCACGGAAAACAGCGCTATTGTACTGAGTGTGCTACGGAGATTGACCGCCAAAAATCATTGGAACGATACTATAAATCGCACAATTCTTAACTTGTCAATACAATTATAAAGAATAAACTTCGATTTAACAATACCTCGAAAGGTGCGTGTTTTCGCACCTTTCTGGGTATGTGTCATTCTATCTACTAATGATAGAAAATACCGAATTTTCTTAACGAAATGAAAGGATTGTTTGAATGATTAGTATCACTAAAGAGGAAACAAAGCTTATCCGTAAGTATTTTCCGTATGTACATATCAGACGCACTATGCACAAGTACTATATGGAAGAAAACAAGAAGGCTATGGATTTCCTTAAAAATTGCAATGCAAACAAAAAGTAAGGAGTGAGGGCGCGTGAACGAAAATGTTAATTTTATGAAAGCCCCCGATGAATCCGAGCTTCAGTACATCTGGAGAATGTGCTCAGCGAAAGACGCAGGCGTAATTGAATTAACATGGACAGAACTCGCCGAAATTTTGAATAAAGAGCTGGTGGACGACGAGAGCGAATATCTTGGAGAATCGGCGTACCGTAAAAAGTACCAGCAGGCTAAAGCCTTTTATGATGAAGTCTTCTCTCGAATGGTCTCAGAAGAATATCACGACCGAATTGCAGAGAGAGAACGAGCATTACAGAAAACACTCTACAAGGTGCAAACCGAAAAGTTAGAGTACAACAGATGGTTGCGTGAAGATGCACGAGATGAACTTTTTGAAGAAAAAGTCATCGAATCAATCAGGAAATATTCAAGTGTCTCCAACCCACCCAGAGCAATTGATGTTGTTCACGGTAAGCGTGCAGGCGTGTTAGTTATAGCCGACTGCCACTTTGGTAAGGAATACAAGATCTATGGACTCTTAAACGAGGTAATCAACGAGTATAGTCCTGAAATCTTCTATTCTCGTATGGAGCAAGTTTTCAATGAGACTCTTGAGCAGATTGAAAAAGAGGGTCTCTCTGTTATACATATATACAATCTCGGCGATAGCGTCGAGGGATTCATCAGAAATTCGCAATTGTGGAGTCTGCGTTGGGGCGTGATTGACTCTGCCACTATCTTTGGTAACTATATGGGCGACTGGCTAAAGACATTATCCAGTAAAGTGTCAATCGTTTATCACCAAACAGATGGTAACCACGATGAATTGCGATTGTTAGACGGCAAGAAAGGACAGCACTTGTGCGAGTCCGCCGGCAAAATTATCAAAAATTGCATCGTTCTAAAGAATGAGGGCAATCCCAACTTCCAGTATGTCGAGAACAAAACAGGACTTATCTTTGATAATGTCTGTGGTTACAACATTCTCGGCGTTCACGGAGAGGTTAAGAATTTGTCTCAGGCAATTATGGAGTTCGATAACATCTATGATACAAAGATCTCCTATCTGATTGCTGGACACAAACATCACGGCGAGTTTAAGAATTGCGGCGTGAGAAAAGGTTGTATTGGCGTTGGTTCAATCATCGGCAACGATGAATTCTCAATGACAATACGGCAGTGTGCAGATGCAACTGCATCCTTTATTGTGTTTGAAGAAGGGAAAGGAAAAGTTGACGAACACACTTATGTTTTGAATTGACCACAGAGAGGAGTGACTTGCTATGTCAAGAAAAACAAAGATGAATGTGTTGACGAGCGAGGAATTGATTAAGCAGGTCAATCCCGATAATATTCGATTGAAGGAAGATTTCTTGTCTTATCTTCGATCTGTGCAAAGAAGCCCAAAGACTATCTATTGTTATGAAAATGACCTTGATATTTTCTTTGTGTGGAATGCGCAGCACAACCGAAATAAGTTCTTCCCACAGATTTCAAAGCGTGATTTGGTTGCTTACCAATATTGGCTGCTTAATGAAAATGGTAACTCTCCCGCTCGTGTCCGTAGGTTAAAATCTACTATCTCGTCTCTGAGCAATTACATTGAGACGATTTGCGACGACGAGCCAGAGTTTAAGGATTTCCGATCAATCGTGAAAAAAGTTGAGAACCCAGTTAACCAACCCGTAAGAGAAAAGACGGTTCTCAAAGACGAACAACTTGATGCTTTGCTTGACCATTTGGTTGAGAAAAAGAAATATGATAAAGCTTGTATGCTTGCGCTTGCTATGTGCTCTGGTAGGCGTAAGGCAGAGCTTGTTCGTTTTAAGGTGTCTTACTTTGATGATGCTAATATCATCTATGGTTCTTTATACAAGACACCGGAAGCGGTTAAAACAAAGGGTCGTGGCAACGGTAAATTCATTCACTGCTACACTCTCCGTCATAAGTTTAAGCCATATCTTGATATGTGGCTTGCTGAAAGGGAGAAGCGTGGCATTAAAAGTGAATGGTTATTCCCGCGCAAGGACGACTTAAATGAGCATCTCAAGCCCGAAACTCTTAACAGTTGGGCAAACACATTCACAAAATTTCTCGGTGTTGATTTCTACTGGCACTGTCTAAGACACTACTTTACCACTCACTTGGTAAGAATGGGTCTTCCCGATGGTGTTATTCAAGATATTATTGGTTGGTCTTCTGCGGATATGTTGAGGTTATATACCGATATTCCAGTTGACGAACAAATCGGTAAATATTTCGACGAAAATGGTATCAAAACAGTAGATAAGGCATCAATTTCAGATTTATAACCAGAATGAAAGGATTAAATACATATGTTAAAACGAAATGATATTATTGAGCGACTTGCCTTGAATGGCTACACGAAGAAGGATGCCGGTGTGATCCTTGATGATGTAATCAAGATTATCACCGAAGCGTTGGTTGAGGGTGAAAGCGTACAGATCCACGGATTTGGTACATTCGATGTTAAAGAATGTAAGCCTCGTGAGACTGTTGACCTACAGACCAAAGAGCGAATTGTTATTCCTGCTTACAAAGCACCCAAGTTTACCGCAGGTAAGCTGTTAAAGCGTGCAGTCAAGGAAGGCTTCATCAGAGAATAAGTTGGTGATTTGCAATGGCGAGAACAAGCAAAATTCAATCAACAAGCACTAAGCCAAAACAAGCCGCTCCACTAAAAGATGAACGCACAGAGTTCTACTGCTGTCGTTGTCAAAAAGAATATAAAAGGCAGAAAGCAAATTTTCCTGCCTCCCAAAGTACTCTTTACAAGGGTAATGGCGGTTACTTGGCAATTTGTAACAACTGTGTTGATGAATTGTTCGAGCACTATAAAGCAGCACTCGGTAATGAGGCAGATGCTATTCGACGCGTCTGCCTCAAATTTGATATTTACTGGAATCCAGAAATATATCAAATGCTGAACAAAGCAAGTACAAGCCAGTCCCGCGTAAGAGCCTATATCAGCAAAACAAACCTATATAAATATATCGGTAAAACATTTGATGATACGCTCGACGAAGAATACGCTCAGAAGCTTGAGGCAGAAGCTGCCGCACAAGCAGAATATGAGGAGTCTATCGTAAAAAATGTTGAGCCGATTCTCGACGATGACAACGAAATCGTCGTTGACGAAAAAGTGATTCAATATTGGGGTACTGGTTTTACTTCCGAAATGTATATCGAATTGGAAAATAGGCGTAATTACTGGATGTCGCAATATCCACCCGGAACAGTCTTAAACCCCGGCGAAGAGGGTCTTTTAAGACAAATCTGTAACTTGGAGATTAGCATTAACCAAGACCGCGCCGCAGGTAAACCAATTGAGAAAAGCGTAAATACGCTTAATACATTGTTCGGCAGTATGAACATTAAACCCTCTCAAAAGAGAGAGGTTGAGGAAAACTATATTCCTTTTGGATGTGAAATTGCACGCTTTGAAGAAAGCGACCCGATTCCAGATCCAGATCCAGAATTTGAAGATGTTGATGGTATGCGCCGCAATATCCTAACTTGGTTCTTAGGTTCACTGTGTAAAACCGCTGGAGTTAAAAACGAATATAGTGATTTGTTTGAAGAAGAAATCGCTAAATATACCGTTGAGCGACCTAAATACGATGACCCCGAAGATGATATTGAGGAAAGTGAAACGGTGGTATAATGGCAAAATATACGCATAGACAAGCAGTCGGTCGTGCCGCCGCTTACTATCGTGCCAACCCACATAGATTTGTAAAAGACTTTTTACACATAGATTTGCGTTGGTTCCAAAAGATTGTTATCTATGCTATGAATATGAACCCGATTTTTTGTATGATCGCTTCTCGTGGTCTCGGCAAATCGTTCTTAATAGCAATTTATTGTTGTGTGAGATGTGTTTTATATCCCGGAACAAAGATATGTATTGCTTCCGGCACACGAGGACAGTCAATCAATGTTTTGGAAAAAATACGAACAGAAATCTTACAAAAATCTAATGAGTTGAAGTGCGAATTAAAGGGCGGAGATGTTAAAATCGCATCTTCAGAAGCGGTTGCTTATTTCAAAAACGGTTCATATATTAAGGTCGTTACAGCATCCGACTCTGCTCGTGGTAACAGAGCGAATGTCTTGATTTTGGACGAGTTCCGAATGATTGATAAAGGAACCATTGACACGGTACTAACTAAATTCCTTACGGCAAGTAGACAACCGGGCTATCTTAGCAATCCAAAGTATGATTACCTAAAAGATCGAGAAGAGCTAAACAGACAAGTTTACTTATCCAGCGCATACTTCCAAGATCATTGGTCTTATACGAAGGTACAATCTTTTGTTAAGAATATGAAATATCCCGGTCGTGGTTGGTTTATTTGCTCATTCCCATATCAGTTGGCAATCAAAGAGAAATTATCCAACAGAGAGGATATTGCCAACCAAATGCTTGATGAAGACTTTAGTGAAATTCGTTGGATGATGGAGATGCTCGCAGAGTTCTATGGAGACTCTGAGGGCTCTTTTTTTAATTATGAGTCCGTTTCCAAAAACAGAAAAATTCAATATCCAATGTTGCCAGATAAACTTTGTTCAAAAATTCCTAATAACGGGAAGCTGCGTATTCAACCCAAGGCTCCCGGAGAGAAACGAATTCTATCTGTCGATATTGCGCTGATGTCAAGTAATAAACACAAAAACGACGCATCGGCTATATTTATCAACCAACTATTACCTACCAAGGCAGCTCGATATATTAACAATATTATCTACACTGAAACTTCTGAAGGTTTACGAACCGAAGAACAAGCTCTTCAAATTCGTAAATTGTACGAAGAGTACAAATGTGACTATATCGTAATTGACTGCAAAGGTGTTGGTCTTGGTGTTTACGACGCTCTTGCGAGCGATATATCAGACATTGAGTCTGGGGAAATATATCCTGCTCTATCTTGCTGCAATAATCCCGATATGGCTGCACGATGTACGAGTCGTAATGCAGAAAAGGTAATATGGGCAATTAACGGTGCTGCAAGATTTAACTCTGATTGTGCTGTTATGCTCAGAGAGGGTTTTAAGAGTGGTAAGATTAGGCTTCTTGTGACTGAGTATGATGCTGAAAAAGCATTATCTTCAATCAAGGGGTACGATCACTTGAAACCCTCAGACAAAGCAGAGTTTTCTATGCCATACATAAATACAACGCTGTTAATTAACGAGCTTATCAATCTACAACACGAAGACTCAAATGGCTTAATTAAGATTATGGAAAAAAGCGGTATGAGAAAAGACCGTTATTCAAGTCTTAGCTACAACTATTGGGTTGCTTGTCAGCTTGAGAAGAATATTCGTAAGCGATCAAGCAATGTTGAGAGTGTTAAGGATGTGTTTATGTTTAGAGCACCAAAAATTAAGTAACATTGAAAGGCGGTGAAATGCCTCTAATGAGCGAAAAACAAAAGGAAATCATTGTAACCGACGGCTCTCAAGAGAACCGTAAAACGGCTTACTCCAAAGAAGCGAAATTTGATGATGCATTCCATCTTCCTACACGCTTTGCGGGACTAAACAAGTTAGTTCTCCGTGATATGAACGGAACTAACACATCGCCTACTTTTTATTTGTATAGCAAAGATAAGATCTCCGAGTTCTTAAAGAACCCATATACAAACGAAAAGAATATACGAAACGCTGTAATCTACATTTACGGTGCAAGTTCGCATTTTAGGCGTTTGATTCAGTATTTTTCAAGTTTGTCCGATTTGGCTTATGTGGTATCCCCTCATAAGATTGACACTTCAACTGCGAAACCGCAGTCTATTCGGAGAAATTATCACAAAGTACTAAATCTGTTATCTTCTATGGATATTAAAAACCAATTTGCAAAAGTACTTACTGTCTGTTTAAGAGAAGATGTATTTTATGGAACAATGTGGGTCAATACGGATAGTATCATTATTCAACAATTGCCATCCGATTACTGTACAGTTGCAGTCGTAGAAGATAATGTACTGAATGTTTCTTTTGACTTCTCGTATTTTGACAGTAACTCACAGTATCTTGCAAATTATCCACCTGAGTTTACTACAAAATACAACCTCTATCAGAAAGATAGACAAGGTATGAAGTGGCAGGAGTTAGACTCTCCCACTTCTTTTGCAGTGAAATGCAACAATGATATCTTGAATTACGCTATTCCTCCGTTTGCAGGAATTTTGCGTGAAATTTACGATATCGAAGACTACAAACAACTTAAACTCACCAAGACAGAGCTTGAAAACTATGCAATGTTGGTTATGAAACTTGGTATCAATAGCGACGGCGAATGGGAAATGGATCTTGATAAGGCTAAAGAGTTCTGGAGAAATCTGGACGGTATTTTGCCGGAAGAGATTGGTTCTGTTTTATCGCCTATGCAGATTGATAAGATCAGTTTTGAAAAGGCAAACACAGGCGACACCAACACTGTGTCTGAAGCAGAACAGAATCTGTTTTCTGCTGCCGGTGTTTCAAGCCTATTGTTTAACAACGCTAAGGCATCTGCTAATGCTCTCCAGCTTTCAATTAAGGCTGACCAAGCAATGACATTTGGCATTGTAAAGAGCATTGAAGGTGTATTGAATAGATTTATTCGTGCGCAGTCTTACGGAAAGAACTTCAAGATTACATTCTTGGATTGCAGTCCGTTCAACCGAAAGGAATGTGGCGACGCATACCTAAAGGCTTGTCAGCTTGGTATCCCAATGGTTTCATACTATTGTGCTTCCCAAGGTTTAGGACAAGACGAAATGGATTGTATGAATTTCTTAGAAGACGATGTTCTTGGTATCAAGGGTAGATTTATCCCATTACAGAGCTCTTCTACTCAGTCTAAGACGACTACAGGCAATGACCCCGGTCGTGATGAAAAAGATATAGACGAGCTAACTGATTCTGGTGAAATCACCCGTGAAGAAGAGTGAGTAAAAGGAGAAAAATAATGTTTTTATATGTTATGGATACCGAAAGTAGGGATAAACTTCTCAATCTCGGCTTTGAGCTGTTGAAAGAGAATGACAAGAAAACCGTTTGGGTTTTCGTGAACAAGCCCGATCAAACATTTGATGTGGTTGATGTTCCTTGTGTCGTATCAGATGTCCTAACTTTCTGAGTATAAACATACTCAAAAGGCGGTGATGAATAATGAGCGAAAGGAAATTTAATATCGTATATGAGTCTGCTGTTGAGAAATTGACAGAGATTAACTCGTCCTTCGATAAGGGTATTTTGCGAGTTGCATATACGGGCAAAAACAGGAACAAGTCATTCATCAGCAAAAGTACTTTTGAGAAGTGCATCAATACAATCTACAATGTTCCGATTGTATGTAATTACAATCGTGAAACAGATTCTATCGGCGCTCACGATGTTGAAATTGTTAAGACCAGTAAAGGAATGAAGCTGATTAACATCACACAACCAGTCGGCGTAGTGCCGGAGTCCGCTAATTATTGGTGGGAAACTGTTGAAGAGGATAATGGTGAGGTTCACGAGTATTTGTGTGTCGAAATCATTATCTGGAAGCGACAGGAAGCGTATGCAAAAATAAAAGAAAACGGAATTACAGACGAGTCTATGGAGATAAAGGTCAAGAGTGGACAAACGATTGACGGCTATTATCACATAGACTCTTTTGAATTTACAGCGTTCTGCCTGTTAGAAAGCGCAGAGCCTTGTTATGAGTCCGCTTGTGTCGAGATGTTTACGCTCAAGTCGTTCCACGACGAGTACACCAAGATGATGGCTGACTTCAAAGAGCATTTTTCAACGGTCACAACCTCGAAAGAGGATGACATAAATCCACAAAGTATCACACAAAATCTCTCGAAAGGAGGAAATATCTCATTGGATAGAATGGAGCTTTTATCTGAATACGGGTTAACCGTAGAAGCGCTTGATTTCAACATTGACGATTTCACAGTCGATGAATTGAGAGCTAAGTTTGAAGCGATGAAGAAGAAAGCAAAGCCTGTCGATGATGACGACGATGACGAGCCTGCTGATCCCGCTCCCGAAGGTGGCGATGGTGAAGGCGAGGAAGGTTCTGATCCCGAAGCTGAACCCGCAGCTCAGTCCGACGAAGGTGCTGAAGGCACTGATGACGGTGCTGATGGTACTGACGGCGATGGCGACGGTGAAGGCAGCGAAGAGTTCTCTCTAACTGGCGAACAGTTCCTATCTCAGCTATTCGAGGCTTTATCAGCGGTCAAGTACACCGATCCTTATTGGGGCGAGATGTGCAAGTATATGTATGTAGACTATGACCACGAAGCGTCTGAGGTTTATTGCTACGATTGCGAAGATTGGAAGCTGTATGGCTTCTCATATTCAATGAACGGCGATAATGTCGTTATTGATTTTGATAGCAAGAAACGCAAGAAGTTCTCCATCGTAGATTTTGATGAAGGTAGTGCTGACTTTAACTATAAATACGCGTTTGAAATGTATGGCAAAGTCATCTTAGCGTCAAAAGATGCTGAGTTGAGCCGTATCCAAACCGAATCTGAGGAAAAGTATAGCCAAGCTTCTCAGACAATCGACAACTTGCAGGCTGAACTGACCACTTTGAGACAGTATCAGAAGACTAAGTTGGACGAGGAGCGCAAAGATGCTGAGGACGAGCTATTTGCTCGCTTTGCTGAGCTTGACGGTATTGAGGCGTTTGAGTCTCTCCGTACAAACTGTTCTGAAATGGCACTTGAAGATATCGAGAGCAAGTGCTTTGAGATTAAAGGTAGAAATACCACAGTTAACTTCTCGGTTAACAAACCTAAGTCTACTCGCATTGCGGTAGAAAAGAAATACGAAGACGAACCCTATGGTGGTCTGTTTGTGCAGTACCCACCTGCTAACAATTAAGGAGGATAAATTATATGGCTTATACAGTAATTAGAACTGATCTGCTTTCTGGCACTGATGTTGCTGCGGATTTGGTTTCTCTAAGAGTTTATGACGCTGATGACAACCAGATTGCTGTTGAGAACGGCACTATGGTCGAGCTCAAGGGTTATGAGGAAGGTCAGCGTGAAGTTATGAAAGCAGTCTTAGCTACTGCTAATTCAGAAGTTGAGGACTGCGCTATCGTTGCTTCTGAGGAAGTTATGTACGACGAGCGCAAGAAGAATTTGGATGAATTTGTTAACGAGGCTGGCGCAATCTGCCGTGGTTACATCCCTCGCAGCCGTAACATCTACTCCATCACTAAAGAAGGCTTCGTAGGCGCTACTGCTCCTACTGAGGTTGGCGCAGAGGTTGGTCTCGGCGCTGATGGCAAGCTGGACGCCGCTGGCACTGGCTATGGTACCGTAATGGCTATCGAGATCGCTGGTCGTTATACATACTATGTCATCAAAATTGCTTAATCTATAAGGAGGATACGAAAATGGCTGATTATAATGATATTGTAAGACTCGCTGTTGATGCATATCACGGCGTAACTACTAAATATTCCGTTAGTGAGTCTATGGACACTCTTCGTCAGGCATTGATCGAAGCTAACGGTGGTAGCACTGTACTTGATTACAAGGCTATCCGTGACGGTAAGTGCAACGGCTTGTTTACTATTGTTGAAACAATCCTTGCTCGTACTGTTGTTGAGGGTCTTCAGGGCGACGAGTACTTCAACGCTCTTGTTGACTTCCGCAATGTTGCCCTTGGCGACAAAAATGAATTCGTGGTAGAAGACAGCAACTTGTTCGTTGTTTCTGATGCTGCTGATGGTACTCAGGGTATCCGCAGACAGCGCCTTGGCGGACAGAGCACAACCTCTATTCCTACAACTTTCAAAGTTGTTAAGATTTATGAGGAATTGAATCGTGTTCTTTCTGGTCAGGTTGACTTCAACAAGTTCATTCAGCTCGTTGCTGAGTCTTTCCGCAAGAAGTTGCTCGACGACATCTATGGTTTGTGGAATGCTGCTACTGCTGCTGATTTCGGTGGCGCTGTTTACTTCCCGGCTGCTGGTAACTACGACGAGGATGCATTGCTTGATGTTATCGCTCATGTAGAAGCTGCTGCTGGTGGCAAGCCTGCTACTATCATCGGTACTAAGAAAGCTATCCGCAACTTGGCTCCTGCTATTGAAGGCAACGAGTCTAAGAGCGACCTTTACAACCTTGGTTACTACGGCAAGTTCTACGGCACTCCTGTTGTTTCCACTCCTCAGCGTCACAAAGTTGGTTCTACCGACTTCGTGTTCGATGACAATGTGTTAACAATCATCGCCGGCGACGACAAGCCTATCAAGTGCGTATATGAAGGTCAGTCTACTGTTCTGCTTGGCAATCCTACCAACAACAAGGACTTCACTCAGGATTACTTCTATGGTGAGAAGTATGGTATGGGTATCGTTCTTGCTGGCGGTAATGCTGGTATCGGCAGATACGAATTGACTGCCTAATCAATCATCTCAAACAATGAGGGGCGGCAACACTGTCGCCCCTCTACATTATTTGAATTAAAGGAGAATAATAATGGCAACTACAAAATCTAAAGTATCTAAGAATACTACACCTAAATCAACTGCAACCAAAACCACTACCGCTGCTAAAGAAAAGGAAGTTGTAACAACTGAAGTTGTTGAAGCTCCTGCTGAGAAGAAGCAGTACAAGGTTAAGAAGAACCTCGACCCCAATATGATTGTTACCGTTAAAAACGGTTTCCAAGGTCGTTTGATCTATAAGAGCAGACGCACCAATGAGCGTTTTGAATGGGAAACATTTGGCGACGAGCAGGATATGGATTTGCAGGAGTTAAAGAATGCGCGTAATTCATCTAAGGCATTCTTCGTAAATAACTGGTTCTTAATCGACGATCCCGAAGTGCTTGAGTACTTGGGCGTTTCCCAGTATTACAAGTATGCGCTTAACTTCAAGTCGTTTGATGACCTCTTCGAGAAGGCTCCTGACGATATTAAGGATACCATTGCGCATCTTTCTGCCGGTCAGAAGAAGTCCGTTGCATATCGTGCAAAAGAGCTTATTGCTGATGGCGTGATTGACTCTATCAAGGTTATCAATGCTTTGGAAGAGAGTTTGTCAATTGAGTTGATTGACAGAGAAAAATAAGAAGGAGGCGTATTATGAGCGTTTCCTACGACATTTTCACATCAATGTTTCTGGATAAGATTGAGGAATATAAGTTTATTCAGCTTCCCGAAGAAAATCGAACCCAAATCGTTGATGGATACATGAAGAGGGCTTGCGCCCAGTTTAAGAAGATCTGCAAGCACAACATCGCCACTGGAGACGACGATGTTCGTGAGTTCCCAATTGATATTCCAGACGAGGACATTGATGAAATTGCAGATATTATTTCCGAGGGTATGCTTGTACAGTGGATGAAGCCTTATGTGTACAAGCAGGAAAACTTAGAAAATATGCTTAATACAACTGACTATAATGGGTATTCCCCAGCGGAGCTGTTGCATCGTATTACAACGGCTTACAAAATGTGCAAAAAGGACTTCTCCAATATGATGAAGGACTACTCCTATAATCACGGAGATTTGTCGGATTTACACTTATGATGACAAGCAAGAATATGGAACTACCTGATAAGGTCGTTCAGAAGTATTTGAAGGCTTTAATCGGTCAGTTTTATAAGATATTACCCATCAAGGAAAGCGGCGAGCCATCGCTCGGAAAATATATGGACAGTCTCCAAAGAGAAATGATCGGGTGTCAGAGTTTGATTGTGGCGCTCGACAACGACGAATTGTATTTAAGCCTCTTGGCTGTGTTGCAGTACCTAATCGAGAACGATTGTGATACGAATACTGTCAAATGCGAGGTTTTCAAAGCAATCAATATTTGTAAGAAATTACAGAAGAAATATGGTGCTGAGGAGGTGTAACTGTGAGTGCGTGGGATACCTATCAAGCACGATTAGAAGTCAACGGAACAACGAGACGCGAGCGTGCTTTGAAGCACACACAGTCGTATATCTCAAAGAAAATTACGGACTCATTATCCTGTCATAAGGTTTTAATTAACGGTATTGAACAGACAGTCACTATCTTAAATCAACGCGAAGATATGGCGCTCAAGAAAATTTGTGCTCTTCCCGGTGAGCAGTTGATACACGGCGGTCTTGTGGATTTCGCTGATAGCAAATGGCTTATCACTGAGTTGGATGCAAATGATGAAGTATATACCTCTGGTATGATGCAACGCTGTAACTATCTGTTGAAGTGGCTTAACAAAAAGGGCGAAATCATCGAGAAGTGGTGTATCGTCGAA
Organism: Congzhengia sp.; assembly: GCA_045545755.1. Classification (GTDB taxonomy): domain Bacteria; phylum Bacillota; class Clostridia; order UBA1381; family UBA9506; genus Congzhengia. Next base: position 82,723 of record JAZQBQ010000047.1, read on the forward strand.
GACGGTACTAAGTATCTTATCGGTGAGAAAGCCGAGGACATGATGTCTATTGGTGATGCTCGTATTGCGATTACTATCTGCAAAGATAGCGATACAATTGAGCTTGGACGCGGAAAGAGGTTCTTGGTCGATGATCTCGACGCAGAGGCTCCTTTGGCATACCAAATCACGAAGCCCAACAAGCTGTTCAATGTTTACGATGGTCAAGGTGTATTCAGATTTATCTTGAACGAAGTAAATATGACAGACGATGATAATGTTGAGTTGCGCATCGCAGACTACTTCAATTGGAAACCAGATGTACAACTTGATAATGAACATCAAGACGCGGATATAACGCTTGAAGAAGTTATAGACTCAGCCACCTCTAAGACCGAACAGGACGACAACAAGGAGGTGTGGTTATAATGGAACTTGAAGAATTTTTCGATTATAAGAACAGATTTATGAAAGAGTTGTGCTGCAACAAAGAAATCGTAACCCTTATAACCGATAAAGAGAATAGCAAAGTGCCTAATCACACATTGGCTTATTCACAGGTATATCCGTATGAGTTTGTTCCCGAAACCGTTGACAATGGTCAAACATTCGTATGTTTCGATGTTGACATTGCGGAAGTTGTTAACAAAACTTTCTATGTTCCTGTTTTGTATGTGTGGGTGTTTACTCATAAGAGTAAAATGCGTTTATCTACTGGCGGTGTGAGAACCGACATTCTTGCTTCAAAAATCAATGCGATGTTGAATGGAAGCAGATTCTACGGTCTTGGTGAGCTTGACCTGCGACAAGTTGGCAGGTTCTCTCCCATTACAGATTACCAAGGCAGAGTTCTTACATATTATGCCAAGGATTTCAATCGAAGTGGATCTAAGCAGCCACCTTCAAATAGGAAAAATGTCTAAGTTTTCATAGGAGCGTGAAGTATGGGAAAGAGTACGCTATATGATACTAAGCATAAGATAAATGACTTCATTACAATCAAAGTCCCTACTATCAAAGATATAATCGAGAACGAAGACGATTATTACGGCAATGTTGCGTTAATCGTTGCTACACCCTACGATATGATGGTTCAGCTCGATGATATGAAAATCGACTTTACACAGATTAACGAATGGGATTTGTTCTTGCTTTTATTTAACGAATTGAGAACAAGAGACTTATCGCTTATCTTTGATGGATTAAATCTGAGGGATTTTGTTACAGCCGAGAACAAACAAAACGGCAATATTATTTTGGTCAACCCAAAAACAGGTGTTAAGATTGACCGAGCCATTCACGACCAAATTTGTAGATATCTTCGTAAGACTTTGCGATTGCAAAAGAATGACAAGAGACCTGCAAATGAAGAAGCTCGTAAATTCTTAATTGAGCGTACACGCACGAAGCTCAAGCGACGCAGAAAACAACTTGTTGAGTCGCAGATCGAGAAGTATATCGTGGCGCTTGTAAATACATCTGAATTTCCCTATACATATGAGTCAGTATTGGGATTGACAATAAATCAGTTTTACGCCAGCCTACATCAAATCGTTAAGAAGATTAAGTATGACAAACTTATGATTGGATGTTACGCAGGCACGGTCAATATGAAGGAACTGGATCAGAATGAACTGAACTGGATTTCTAACTAATTACAGGAGGAACTATTATGATTATTAACGATATCACTATCACAAGCCTTGAGACTATCACGGCGTTTGATATTGCTGGCGCATATCGTTTTACTCTTGATGAATTGCAGAACGCTAAGATTGCAAACACTCAGGATAAGACTGATATCACCGGTAAAGGCGGTCGTAAGTTGAACTCTCTAAAGAAAAACAAGGCGGTTGTTATCTCTGGTACTAACGGTCTTGTTTCTGGCGGTTTGCTTGAAATGCAGACTGGTAGCGAGTTCAAGAGCGTGGACAACGCTCCTATCCGTTGGACTGACTACCTAACTATCACTGGCGATGCTGCTACCACTTCCTATAAGGCTGTTGGTACTGCTGGCAACGAAATCGAAACTGTGTACATCAAGAATGCTACCGATGGCACTCTTGGTGAGGCTTTAACTCAGGATGCTGCTGTTGCAGAAGGTAAGTTCACTTACGATCCTGAAACTAAGGCTCTTGCTTTTGCTGAGGGCGCTTATGAAGACGGCACCGAGATCGTTGTGTTCTACACTCGTAACATTAAGGCAAATGTTCTTGAGAACATTTCTGACACTTATTCTGAAAAGTGCCAGCTTTACATCGACGCTTTTGGCGAAGACAAGTGCAACAATGTTTACCGTGTGCAGTTCTACATTCCTCGCGCTGACTTCAGCGGTAACTTCGACTTTGAACTTGGTGACAACCAGACTGTTCACGCTTTCGAGGCTGAGTCTCTTGCAGGCTCTTGCGGTTCTGCCGGTACGCTCTGGACTTATACCGTATTCGGTGCTAACGAAGGCGACGCTGCCTAATTATGGCTAAAGAAACTAAGGTTTGCCGAGTATGTGGTGACACATACGAGGCTTGCCGAACTTCTAAGGTAACTAACACATTCAGGTGGCAGGATGTTTCCTGCTCACCTGAGTGCGGTGCTGAATATTTGCGTAGGATCAAACTGTCCAGAGAGCTTGGTGCTACAACCCACCCCGTTATGTATAACGAGGATTATAACGGTTTCGACGGTGAACCCGAAGAAGAATATATCAGCGAATTTGGCTCCGACGAGTGAGCCTTATAACACAGATACACTATGGGGAGGAGAAATATTAAGTATAGGACAATACATTTTTCCTCCCCCTATTTTTCTGCATAAGAATGGTGGCGATTGAGTATGGAACGAACTAAGTTCAATGTCGATAAAGACACAGAAAAACGCACATTCGACGGCATTATATTTGATAGTCAAATGGAAATGCGATTTTACCGTGATGTAGTTTTGCCTCAATCGAGGAGTGGTAATATTAAGCATTTTGAATTGCAAAAGAAATACATTCTACAACCAAAATTTCATAACGGTAAAAAGACTGTTCAGCCCATTGTTTATGTGGCTGACTTTTTTATTGAATATAGTGACGGAACCGTTGAGGTAATCGACACTAAGGGATGCCCAGACTCCGTTGCAAAAATCAAGCGGAAGATGTTTTGGTATCTCTATCCCGATATTACATACAAGTGGATTTGCTATTCCAAAATTGACGGAACCGAGGAAAACGGTGGATGGTGCGATTACGAGTATGTGCAAGAACAGCGCAAAAAGCGCAAAAAGGAAAAACAACTTAAAGAAATAAAGGAGAATACATAATGGCAAAAGATATTGAGAGAGTTTCTATCAATAAGTTTGAACAGGCTTTGAATACAGAAAACATCATCACTGAGACTTTGGTCGATACTGAGGATGTAACTATTCAGATTAAGAAAACAATCACTCTTCCCGAAATGATGCTATTCGTTCAGGAGGTTGTTGAGGCGTGTATCGACGGTGAAAACGGCGAGTACATTCCTGAAGCATACGACTTTGCTGTTCGTAGTGCGGTGCTTACACGCTATGCTAACTTTGCTATGCCTGCAAATCTTGACAAGCAGTATTGGCTTGTTTACAACACAAGGGCATTCCAGCAGGTTATCAACCACATCAACGAGTATCAGTTCAACGATATTATCAGAGCGATTGACAGAAAGATCAAGTATATGCTTGATGTAATGTCTTCTGCTGCTGTTTCTAAGATCCACGAGGTTATCGACAAGTTTAACGACATTGCCGAAACTGGTGAAAAGGTCTTTGGTGGCGCATCAGCAGATGAAATGGCTAATTTCGTTAACGGTGTAGCTAAACTAAAGGATATGAAGGAAGAAGATATCGCTAAGGTTATCCTTGATTCTAAGGCTGGAGAAAAATAATGGCAGACCGTTTCTTTTCGGACTGGGAGTCGCTCGTAAGTGCAGTTGATGCAAAGGCGACTCAGATACTGCAAAGGGATGTTGCTCCCGTCGCAGAGGACATACTGAAGAAACATATAAAATCTGATATTTATGATGTGTACACACCCAAGCCAAATGGTTGGGTTAATGGAACGACATATCAGAGACGACACGCCTTAGAGCAGGCTGTAACAACTATCGTGCAGGATAAGCACACCATCTTAGTTACAAGTACTGCCACAGCTTCTCCCGCCGTCCTTAGTGGTTGGAGCTTCCATAACAGATACCCCGGTGCATTCCTCAAATTGTTAGAGGTTGGTAATATGGGTATTTGGCGTGGTGGTTTTCCACGACCCGCAGTTACAAACACACAGAACGAAATTGACACAAGCCAAGAAATCAAATCAGCCATTCAAAACGGAATTCAAAGGGAAATCGGAATTTGTATTGAAATTTAACTTTGACGAGGGGTGAGTAACATCATCCCTCGTTTGTTATAAAGGATGGTGAAATGATGGCTTTTGGAGCAAAGATTAAATTATCCGTAAATACTTCCGGGGCATCAGCCTTCCGTTCAGAAATTCAAAAGTATGTAAATACAGCTACGGCAAGCAATCCGATTAAGTTAAAGAATTTCTCCGTAAGTATGACCAAGGAACAACAGAAGAAGATTGTTCGGGACATACAGACATATCTATCCGGTGATACGACCTTAACATTAAAGATTGGCAAAATTGATGCCACAGGTGCTGTAAATAAACTGCGTCAGCAATTGCAAACAATGCTGAGTGGTTTGAGCATAACTGGACTTAAAGAGTTTCTTGGTGAAACCAATATCGACAAGATTACTCAGGATATTGACAAGGCAAAACAGTCTGCAAGCCAATGGGCAGCGCAGATGCGCGTCATTGACGATATTCAAAAGAGGCTCGGAAGTACATACAGATCCGCCCTTTCTGGCAGTCAGATGGTCGGGGACGCAACCCAAGTACAACAGATTACTGCTGCCTATACTGCTTGGCAGGTAAAGGTTGAAGAACTCCGAAATACAAAGGTTGCTTTATCTGCTGAAGAATTACAAGCCTTACAGCAAGAAGGCATTATGCTTCAGCAAAAGATTACTCTTATTCAAGAGGAGCAGGCAGCAATGGCAAGTGCTGCTACAGAAAAAGAGCGTGCTGCGGCACAAGAGGAAATAGCAGCTCGTAAACAACTTGCTCTTGCTCAACAACAGGTATCTTTGAAATCTCAGGTTCAAAGATATATTATGTCCAACAGTAGAGCGTATAAGGCATATGGTGCAGAATTAGATGGTGTTATGCACCAATTAACCACTGAATCAAGCTTAACTGATGCACAGTTGAAGCAAATCAGAATGCGCTTCTATGAGATACAGTCCAGTGCGAAAGCCGCAGGAATGTCTGGCAATACTTTCTTCGACACAATGAAGAAAGGTTTTGCTAAATTCGGCGGTTGGTCTTTAATTACTCGCACCCTAATGGCAGTTTATCGTATTTTCACTAATATGATTACTGCTGTTAAAGAATTAGATGCTGCTATGACCGAGTTGAGAAAGGTTACAGATCTTTCTGAAAGGTCATATCGAGAATATCTAAATACCGCAAAACAGTTATCACAGCAAATAGGCGCAACGCTTGCAGACACGGTAAATGCAACAGCAGACTTCGCAAGACTTGGTTATAGCATTTCAGAGTCAACAGCTTTGGCTGAAGCTGCGCTTGTGTATAAGAATGTTGGTGATGGTATTGATGATATTAGTACTGCATCTGAGTCTTTGATTTCTACCATCAAAGCCTTTGAACAATTTGGTGAGTCTGCAAACAATGCAATGACCATCATTGATAGATTTAATGAAGTTGGCAACAACTTTGCTATCAGTTCGGAAGGTATTGGTTCGGCGTTACAACGCTCTGCCGCTTCTCTCGCTGCCGCCGGTAATACTTTGAATGAAAGTATTGCTCTTGTTACTGGTATGAACGCCGTTGTTCAAGACCCAGAAAAGGTTGGTACTGCGTTAAAGACAATTTCAATGTATCTGCGTGCCGCTAAAACCGAAGCTGAAGAGGCTGGCGAGTCTACTGAGGGAATGGCTAACAGTGTTTCTGAGTTGAGAAAAGAGCTGTTAACATTAACTGGTGGAAAAGTTGACATTATGCTTGACGACAAAACATTCAAGTCAACATACGAAATTATGAAGGACTTGTCTAAGGTGTGGAGCGATATTGCCGATGTTGACCAAGCAAATATTCTTGAACTCATTGGTGGTAAGCGTAATGCTAACGCCGTTACTTCGTTATTAACTAACTTCCAAGATGCTGAAAACGCATTACAAACAGCAGCAACTGCTGCTGGCTCTGCTCTTGCAGAGAATGAAAAATATCTTGATAGTATTGCCGGTAAACTAAGTGTTTTCCAGTCAAAATTTGAAACATTTTCAAATGACCTTATTGGTAGCACTTCGGTGAAAATAATTGTTGACTTAGGATCGGCATTATTAACTGTTTTAGATGTTTTACAACGCATCCATGTATTGCTTCCTCTTATTGGTATTTCTACAGCAATAGTTGCAGCAAATATGAATGCAAACAAAGTTAACACAGTTGCGCAACAGATTCTTTTACAAAAGAATGCGCTCCTATCAGAAAAGGTTGCGTCTGACCAATTAGCTGTTTCGTTAACTGCATTAAACGCTAAGCAAAAGCAATTGTTAATGGCTGAGCTTGACAGAATGGTAGCAAGTGGTGCTTTGGATGCGACACAAAAAGCACAAATCGTATCTACCATTGGTCTTACAAGCGCAGAAGGAGCCTTAACTGTTGCAAACAAAGGTCTTGCTACAAGCTTTAAGACACTTATGGCTTCAATCCCTGTTTGGGGTTGGATTGCACTTGGTATTTCCGTTGTTCTCGAACTCGTCTCTGTCTTTGGAGATTTGATTGGTAGTGCTGAAACATCTGCTGAAAAGATATCCAGATTAGATAGTGAATTTGAAGAGCTTTCTGGAACGATCAAGGGCATTGCTTCAGAATACAGTGAGCTTAAAAAGAGTAGCGATGAAATTATCCCTCGTTTTGCTGAATTGGCTAAAGGTGTTAATGAATTTGGAGAGAACATTTCTTTGACCGATAAGGAATATGAGGAGTTCTTATCATTAAATAACCAAATTGCAGAAATGTTCCCAGAGCTTGATTTGGGACTTGATAGCAATGGTAATCACATTCTTGCTTTGTCATATTCGGTTGATACATTAACCGAGTCTTTGAATGCGCTTGTGGAAGCAGAGCGTATGGCTGCAAACGAACAAATTGCAGGGAATATGAAAGACGCTTTGAAAAATATCAAAAGTGCAGACAAAGTGTATGATAAGGAGATTAAAGCGTTACAGGATAGAAAAGATGCATATAATGAAGCTTTTTCAGAAATTAACCGTATGTATGCAGAACAGGATAAATATAAAGAAGCATACGGTGAACGCTGGGAAGACATATATGAACTTGACACATCTAATTATGTAACACAGATGCAACAAGCTTGGGGAGATTACGGTAATGAAGCCGATGCCGAAGCTTGGCGCAATATGGTTGATAAATATCAAACAGATCCAAATGATATTGCAGCTATTGACTGGCACGCTGTTATTAACAGTGATGAATTTAAGAATCAAATGGCTGGATTGGATCGTGAGATATCAGCGGCAGAAAAGAAACAACAACAAAGGTGGAAAAAGCTTAATCCTATTATGGGTTCTTGGCTTCAAACGACCGATGATTACAATGCTGCGGAAGATAATGTTCAAGACTTACTGAGTAAAATAATTGGTAATATAGACTATTCTGAAATTGGTATTACTAAGGAAAAGAAGTTAAAAGAACATATCGAAACTAATTTTATCAAACCAATAGTTGATGCCGCTCCAGAAGTGCAGAATGCAATGGTCGGATTATTCGACATAAAGTCCGCATTTGATTCTGGCAATTTGACTGTTGGAGAATACGGCATCACCGATTATATTCTTGGCGACTTACAAAAAGCTGGTGTCAGCGACACTATTCTTTCTAACCTTAAAGACTCATTAAATCTTGATGAATTTAACAATCAACTTACTGAGGTTAAATCAAAAATTGAAGGCGCAGACAATGAAGTATTAGATTTTGTCAATGACTTAACTTACAATGAATTTAACCTTGTGTATTCAGTTCTTCAAGAAGATGGCTCTATGAGCATCGAAGAGTTACAAGAAAAGGTTAAGCAATTACGCTATTCGCAAGCAGAAATGGTTGAGCCTCTCAATATGGATGGTTTCATTGAGGGGTTAAATGAAACAGCAAGTGCTGTTGACAAAGTGACTTCTGCTATGGCTAAGCTCCAAGAGGGCACGGCTTTAGGTAAGAAGGAAATAATGGATTTGGTCAGCCAATATCCAAAATTGTTACAGCAAGCTAATTTGTTTGCCGATGGAAGTGTTGAGGCACAGAAAAATGCATTAAACGCTATTCTTGATATGCAAGAACAAGAATACGATGCGCAAATTGATGCAAAGATTGCGGAGCTAAAAGCGACCGAGCAAGTATTAAATAATCAACTTGAGCTTGAGGAACAAAAAGCTAATTTGATCCAAGAAATCAAGAATATGGAATCAAACGGCAAGATTACTCAAGAGACGGACTTTATTAACAAGCTAACCGAGCTGAACGATTTACAGGGTCAAAACTATGTTTCGTTCAAAGAGGGAGAACTTCAAGTTAATGAAGAAGCCCTTAATGACCAGTTACAACAAGGTTCTGACTTTGCAAATGAGGCTACGGAAAACATTTGGCAACCATACGGCGAGACCATTGTTTCTTCTCATACGCAGGGTTATTCTGCTGCAATGACTGCAACAAATAACTACACTACAAGCTTGTGGCAAAGAATTAAAAACTTTGTATCTAATCTTGGTAGTGCTATCGCAAATGCGTGGAATGATATGTGGTCTGGCAACTGGCAAGGTATTGGTGCTTATTTCTCACAAGCAATGGGTACGGGCGACACAAGCATTTCTGGCGGTGTTGTTAGCGTTAACTTTGGTGGAGATAAGACGACCATTAACGGTCAGGCTGTTGATGAATGGATTAGCGATCAAGAAAAAGCATCTGCATATCGTATTGCCGAAATAGAAAAAATCAAAGTAGGCACGGTTAATGCTATCCATAATTTAGAAGCTCTAAAAGGGCTGGATCTAACAACAATATATGGTTCCTCTGGTAGCGGATCTTCAAAGAAAGATAAAGAAATCGAAGAATATACTGCCAATATTGATAAGTATTATGAAGCTCTCAAGCGCTTAGAAAGAGCCCAAAGAAAAGTCGAAGATCTTGAAAAGGAATTAAGTCATACAGACGATCCTGCTGCCAAGATTAGAATTTATGACCAACTTGTTGATGCATACAAGGAAGAAGCAGACGCGGAGAGAAATCTAATTTCTAAACGAACTGCCACCATAAATGATAATGTAAAGGCATTAAGGGCGCTTGGTTTTGAGGTTGAGTATAACGCAAAAACTAACGATTTCTATATCAAGAATTTGGAGCACTTGAATGAGCTCACAGCTACTTCCAAGGGTAAATATGAAACATTGGAAGAGGCTACAAACGCATTACGAGAAAGCACCGAAGACTTAATCAATACTACTGAGGATCTCAATAACGATAATCAGGCATCAATAGATAACATTGAGGATTTAACTTATGAGATTCAGGATGCCGCCGAAGAAATACTTGCGTGTATCGAAGAAGTATATGAGGCTCAAATTGAGTCATACAACAAGATAATCGAAAAGCGCAAAGAGGCAATTGAGGCAGCAAAAGACGAATATGATTATGAGTCTGATGTTGCAGATAAAGTCAAAGAGATTGCCGAGCTACAAGCTCGTATTGACAAGTTGTCTTTGGACGGCAGCAGAGAAGCTTTGGCTGAAAAGGCTGCTTTAGAAGAGGAACTTGCTGACCTTCAAAAAGATCTTGCTGATACTCAGGGTAATTATGCCTACGATAAACAGATTGAAGATCTTGAAGAAATGGGTGAAAAGTACGAAGAGGAGAAAAATGCCGAGCTTGAAATCTTGAAAGCTACAATTGGTACTGTTCAAGATTTGGGCACAACTATCGACCAGCGTATTACTAACGCTTGGAAGAATGCAAAGAAAGCCGTAGAGGAATATGGATATTCTATCGAGGGTCTTTCTGGCGGTGTTGCTACTATCGGTGCAATTCCTAAGTATCATACTGGTGGCGTTGTTGCTGGTAACGCTTCAAGCAAAGAAGAAGTGTTCGCACTGCTTGAAGCTGGAGAAATTGTCCTTAACGATCAAGAACAACAGGCTTTCTACAAGATTATTGATTTCCAGTCAAAGCTTGCAGATCGCCTCGGTGTTGATTTAGGGCAAACGCTCCTACCGCTAACTTCTCTAAATACAACTCCTGACTTTGGCAATATGGCACCCGGAGTTATCAATAGTTCCACAGAAACTGTTTTCAATCCAGAGTTCCATATTGAAATCAGCCATAACGGAGAAATGTCTGACGACGCAGCACGCCGTTATGGTGAAGAGATTGCCGATACTGCAATTGCAAAATTGTATAGTGCTTTTGAGCGCAAGGGTATCAGCAATCATAATGGTGCCAGACTTAAACCATAATTTATGGGGAGGCGCAGAAATGTGTCCTCCCCTCATTCTAAATAAGGAGGTTGATACGGAATGGTAATTGACTTTTCAAAAGTAGATATCCACGAACAGCCGGTATTGATTTTGAAGAATACCTCCGGCGTTCCTCTTGGAACACTCGGCGCTGCTTCAAATGTTATTGCTGACATTAAGTATAATGAAGTATCTGCTCTTGATTTTAACCTCCCCGCTTATACCGATGGTGTGGAAGTGCCTAATTACAACAGCGTAGTTGGTATGAGAATAATCGACCTTCAAGATATGGGTCAGTTTATACTGATGAATCCAAAAGAAACGGGTGACGGCATTAAGAAATCTAAGACTTGTAAAGCGTATTCATTGGAATATGAGTTTACTTTCAAAAAGATTACTTTGCAAAACGGCACATATAACTTTTGGAATCCCGTAGCTCCAGATGATACAATTCTTGGTATTATTTTAGAGCTTATGCCATCGTGGAGTGTCGGTACAGTAGATAGTTCTCTGATCGGTAAATATCGAACATACGAAGTTTCAGAAGAAAATCTATACAACTTTATGAAAAATACTTTGCAACAGTCATACAGTTGTATCTTTGATTTCGACACATATAACAGAGTTATCAATGTAAAAGATGTTTCTTCTGCTGTTCCCACTAACCCACTCTATATCTCTCTGGATAACTTAGCAAAAGAGATTACAATTGAAGAAGATACCGAAAGCATCATCACTCGTTTAGATGTTAATGGTGCGGATGGCGTGGATATTCGAGATGTTAACCCAACGGGTAATAACAAGATTATCAATCTTGATTACTATATGACAACGGATAATTTCGCCCAGTCCACAATCAACAAGTACTACAACTGGAAGAGTTTATATGAAAGTTATCAACTGCCTTATTATAATCTCTCCATTGAGTATTCTTTACAGATAATGCGCAAAGCTACTGAAACTGCCGCTTTAACTGATTTAGAGGGCGAAATGACATCCCTTGAAAATCAACAGGCTGTTATCATTCGAGCGATTGCAGAAAATTTAGATAGTGCATCTTCATTGGCTACAATAAACGCACAAATTGCGTCAAAACAAAGGGAAATTAACGCAAAAAAATCAGAGATTGCGAGCATCCAAGCAGAAGCCGATTCTATAATGTCTGAATTGGTTGCAATTAACAATATTACTAATTTCCAAAACGCATTTACTGAAGAGGAATATTTAGCCGTTGATAGGTTTATCAAAGATGATGCAATTAGCGAAAGTAGCTTTGTTATCAAGTCTACAAGTTCATACAGTAACGCTGATTATGGTAACAAAATATCTTCTACAACGCTTACTGTGAGTGGCGCAACTATTACATCTGCAACAACGGCAAGTAATAAAGCTATATACGAGATTAAGGGTGGTACATTAAGGGTTGGCAGTAAAGTGTCGTCAAACATCATTCGTGGTGTGTTTGAGAAATCGACCGACGGTACTTTTATAATGACCGCTTACTTAGGCAAAGGTACAATTGACAGCGATTCTTTTGAAACCGCTTGTTTGTCCTTGTCTGGATCTTGTGGCACAGTTACTTCAACAGCCTCGGCGTTAACTGTCAGAAGCATTAACGCCTATTTATATTTGACACTCAACACAAGTGAATATGCTAAGCGCTCTGTAGCTTGGGAGCTGTTTGAATATGGTAACGATGTTTTATCAAAAATGTCCCAACCATCGTTCAAGTTTTCAGTTTCAAGCGCAAACTTCTTATTCATTGAAGAGTTTGAAGAGTTCAAAAACTCATTAAAGCAAGGCGAAAAGTTATATGTGGGCTTATCTGAGGATCAGACATTAGCCCCTATTGCTATCGGATTGAAGATTGATTACGATGCACTTCAAAATCTGAGCCTTGAATTTAGCGACACCTATGTATCTGGAGATAGCTCGTTTATGCTGGCTGACCTATTAGAACAAAGTGTGTCTATGGGTAAAAATGTCGATACAAGTAAGTTTACTTATTCGGCTTTCGTAGATAGCGGTGCTAATACACAGGTTAAAGAGTTTATGACTTCTGCACTCGATGTCGCTAAAAATGCAATTATGTCATCAAAAGACCAAGCAATCTCTTGGGGCGATTCTGGTATTCGTCTGCGCAAATGGAAAGACGCATCACATACAGATTATGATCCGAAACAAATTTGGATGAACAACAACAGTATTTTGATGACAAGCAACAATTGGTCTACGGCAGAGATCGCTATCGGTAATTTCTACGATAAGAACCTCGGTAATTTGTGGGGCGTTGTTGCACCTAATATTGTTGGTACGCTCCTCGCAGGTTCTAATCTCGTTATTGAAAGCGAAAGGAAAGACGGTAGCGTATCTGTTTTCCGTGTTGATGCTGATGGTTGTTATTTACACAACAGTGAATTTAGCATCACAAGCGATGCTACTAAAACACATATCTTATTAGATGCTGAACACGGTATTGCCGTGGGCACATATCCACTCATTGACGCAGATGGGAATGTCAATGAAGACAATTATAAGTTCTGGGTTGATGATGAAGGAAATTTATACTTTAAGGGTACGCTCAAAGCGACCAATGGTGAGTTCACTGGCAAAGTAACAGCTACTTCTGGTTATATTGGTGGATCCGATGGTTGGACGATTGAGAGTACATATATATATAACGGCAAGCCATCTTATACAAGCGGAGATTCTGGTATTTATATTGGCGTAAACGGTATCTCTATTGGTGATGACGAGTATTTTATCAAAGCACATAAAAATGGTAAATTAACCTGCAATCACATTACTGCCACAGGTGGTACTATCGGTGGTTGTCAAATTTCCAATGGTGTTTTACAAATTGCCAACGCCAACATAACTTCTTTGGCTGTTAGTAAGATTTCTGGCGGTACAAACTCAGCCGATATTACATTTAATGGTAATATTACTGTGCCAAATGCAACCATTACTGGTAACATTACTGCCACTTCTGGAACAATTGGTGGATGTACAATATCAAACGGTAAATTACAAGTGGCAAGCACCAATATTACATCGTTAAGTGCATCGAAAATTACATCGGGTACGCTTGATGCAAGTAAAATTACTGTTACAAATCTTAGTGCTGATTCAATCACAGTTGGTCAATTGCAAGCAAGCCAAATTACTGGTTTGCCAGCAAGCAAGATTACTTCTGGCACATTCTCAGCAAGTAGAATACCAAATTTATCTGCCGACAAAATCACAACTGGTACGCTTGATGCAAGTAATGTTACCGTTACAAATTTAAGTGCTGATAGCATTACTTCAGGTTCTTTGTCTGCAAGTAGAATTAGCGGTGGCACAATTTCTGGTTGTGCGATCAATATCGGTAATGGTAAATTCCAAGTTACTTCTGGTGGCTCGTTAATGCTCAATACAAATGGTGAAATCTACATTTATTCTAACAATGCTGGTACACACGGCGGTTGGCATTATGGCATCACAGATGCTGTGCCATATATGAATAATACGATTGACCAGTTCCTTATGTATTTTGCATTTGGTATTATGATCGGCTATGGTAACAACTAATTGAGTAAAAGGAGATTCTTATGAAAGCTGCTGATTTAATCAAAGATGTGCGAGTAAGCACTCAGCGTTTGTGGGACTCATATCAGTTATACTTATCTTCTGGCGGTAAACAGGGAATGAATTGCTTTACACCGGAGGTTATGGAAAAGTTGGTAAATCGAACAGACGCAGAAATTATTGCACAGGCAGAAGCCAAGGGTTTAACTATCGAAGATAAAGAAGAATATTTGGCTAAAGTAAGTGAATAAAATTGCTCTTCTATAAGAGCTTAGTAAGAAAGGAAATATGTGTATGACACAACACGAAGTAAACAAAGCATATCCTGCGCTTATGAGGTTGTCGGAGTTCCGACTGCCTGTTAAAAAGGCGCGAGGTTTATACGAAGTAACAAAAAAGGCTGAGGAGCATTTTCAGTTTGCTATCGCCGAAGAAAGAAAGTACATTGTTGAGTTCAATGGTCAGGAGCGTCCTGACGGTACTGTGTCCTTTGCATCGCCAGAGGACTTTGCTAAGTATCAGGAGAAAATGACCGAGCTGAACACTCTTGAAGTCGAATGGGATGTTGAACCCGTCGTACTAACCGAGGCTGAGATCGGTGAACAACCTATCAGTCCGGCTGACATTCATTCTTTGGAAGGCTTTGTTACTTTTGAATAAATTATAATTTGGAGGTACGATCATGGCATTTTGGGGTAATTCTTTTGTATTCAATGATATTCCTTGTGATGATTACGACCTTATGCTATATGATGTCGGAAGTACCGCCCAAAGCTCAGGAAACTTTGCAAGTGGGGTTTCTATCATTGAAGAAACTTTACCTTCAAGGTATAAGCCCCACTTCTACGGAGTTAAGTTCGACAAGAAGTTGGAATTTACAATGGTCTTTGGTGTAAACCAAAAGCGCATTGACGCAGAGAAATATCTCGACAGATATGAGCTTGAAACCATTGCTTTCTGGTTGACGGGTCACGACAAGTATATGTGGCTTGAGGTTGAGCAGGAAGATTTAGAGTATGTCAGATATCGCTGTATTATTTCTAACCTTGAAATTGTTGAACACGGAAATATTCCGTGGGCATTGAAGGCTACTGTGATTTGCGATAGCCCTTATGCGTACTTATACCCACAGGTGTTTGAGTATAAGATTTCTGGCACACAGACGATTGATTTTTACAATGAAAGCAGTCATAACGGTTACTTTATGCCACAGTTGGAAATTGAGCTTTCCAGCGGTGGCAATTTTACTATCGTTAACCAGTCCGATAACAACAGGACTTTTGCTTTCAAGAGTATTCCTTCGTCTATCAAGAAAATAAATGTCGATAATGACCGTTGTATCATTACCAACGATCAAGACCTTAATGTATATCCTTACTTTAACTTTAGATTTTTGAAGTTAATTAAGGGTGAAAACAGGTTAAAAATTACAGGCAACGGCACACTCAGATTGATATGTGAGTTTCCTGTAAATGTAGGAGGTTAATTGAATTGAGAGATTGCAAGAATTATGAAATTCAGACCCTCCCTGACATTGAAATGTATGGTGGAGATACTCTCCCTTGGGAAGTAACACTCATTCGTGATGACGGTTCAAAGTTTTCGGTTGATACCGCATCTGAATGCACCTCTACTCTAACCTTTACACCACTCAAAGCGACAACTGGTCTTGGAAATAACGCAAATGCGCTTGCTCCGATTTTGACAAAGACGGGCGAAGTAAAACCGACATTAGACGGCAGTTCAGTTGTCATGTTTTTCTTCACCGAGGCTGATACCAAAGGGCTTCGTGGTAAGTTCTTATATCAGATTGAGGTGAAGCACGACGAAGATTTAAGGCTTTGTCAGGGATATATTTATATCAAACAGAACATCAATAGATAAGAAAGGAACACGATAGTATGAATAGTACATATTGGTTAAATAAAATTATGGACACTATGTACACCAGTGCTGCTACGGAGTTCTGGGTTGGCTTGTCAAGCACAATGCCTGCACAGGATGGCACTGGCGTGTCAGAGCCTACTGGGGGCAACTACGCACGAGTACAGATTACTGAGTTCACAGATCCTGTAAACGGCACAATTAAGAATGTGTCCGCACTTGAGTTCAATCGAAGCAGTGCTGTGTGGTTCGACTCCGACAATAAGGCTCGATACTGGGTGTTATTTGACGGTAGCACCGCTGCTGCTACTCTCTTGTCAAGTGGCGAGCTTGATGAAGCGAAGACAATCGAAAGCAACACTTCTATTACAATCGCTGCTGAAACATTAAGTATTACGCTTACTGACTATCAGCCGACATCGGCATAACTGAGGGGGTGGCTGGTCTATGACCAAGATATTTTTCCCCTATAATGACCAGCCCAAACAATTTTCATTTAAGTTCTCAGAGCCGATTCGTTTCCCGTTCTATGTAAACGATCTCGTGTATTACTGGGAAGTTGGGTCAGATGGCATTACTATGTATCTGCTCAATAACAAGATTGACCCAGATACGCCTATTGTTAAAGATGTCCTACTCGAAGAAACAGGTATTTCTATGTACCTTGTTAATGAGACTGCCGATACAAGCAAACACATCCTCATTGAGTTTGCTAAGATTGGCTGGGGTATGGATACGCTTAAACTTCTCGATCCGTTAACGCTCGGCGAGATAGATCCATTCACGCTCGGCGAGATTTCTATTTGCTATGCAAATTGGATGGAGATTGCAACATCCGTTGCTAAGACTGGCGTTGTTAAAGTAATTGAAGCTTCTGATGCAGAAATGCAGTTGAAGAGCGACGCCGTTTTACCATATACCAAGGATATCTATACAGGCGAATTACACGAAAAGATTGGTATCGTCGGATTGAATAGTTTTGGTCGTCTCACCATTGGTGATCTTGACCCGCATACAATCGCCGATATTGATGCTATGCTATCCACATTCCGTGTATTTAGCAGTATTCCAGCATCGTTGGTAAAAGAAATCAGAATCACACAAAATAATTCGTTGAACAACAATATCGTTGCGCCGGTGAAGGAGTTTGGCATAAGCGCAACAGGAATAGACTACTACATTTCTACTACTGAACCGGCTGAAAGTTCAGCGAATGTAGCTCTGGAGCTAACCGAACACTATATCGGTATTACGAATGGCACTATGCCGTTAGAAGTAACGATAGATGGTGCGGAATAATGAAATATGAATTTGGATGGTTCATAAGAACTTAAAGGGGTTGCCTTAACGGGCGACCCCTTTTATCAAAGGAGGATAAAATGAATACAGATTTCTTAGGTCTTATTCTTACTGATAGGTCAGAAACTGCTATGACATTCTTAGAGTGGCGTACCCTTATGAATGGTACAGACGGCAACTCTAATATGCAGTTGATTGACGGCGCTATCAGTAGATTAAATACTGCAATCGGCGGTAAGGCTGATGGACTCAGTTTAGACCCCGAAACTGGTGTTTTACAGTTAACAAGCGGTGGTAGAGCAATTGAAGGTGCTTCTGTTACCATTGACTTGAAGAAGTATTATACCTCAGAAGAAGTTGACGAGATTTTGGCAGAGATGGAAGAAAACTTTGCCAATAACGAGATGCTTCAAAATATCTATGCAACTGCTGTTGGTAATTTAGAATGGGATGAAAACAGCCGTGCATTGACTATGTACAACCTGAATGGTGAGCAGGTTGGCGATACCATCACTATCGAAGGTGGTGGCGGAGGCGGCGGTGGAACCGATTACAGCGTCCGTATCGTTAACGGTATGCCGTCCAGCACATTTACTGCTGCTACATCGGCAAAGACCGTATTGACCGCAACATTTTTCGAGTACTATGGCACCGATTCTACTGGTGTTGCAGGTACTTTGAATGTTTCATATAAACTGTCAACTGACGAAGAGTGGATTGATTTCGGTTCACAGACTGTAAATCAGGGCGTACCTTTCTCAGTTGATGTAACGAGGATTTTAACAAAAGACAAGACTACGAGCATCAAATTCAGCGTGACTGGTGGCGAGTCCGAACTTACTCGTTCTTTGACTTATAACATCACTCAGGTTGAAGCAAGCATTGCTGCTGTTAACTTCGATACTTCCGCTGTTTACACAGGCAATATCGACTTCCAGTATCGTTGTGTAGGTCGTAACTTAGCTAAGACGGTTTATTTTGAAATCGACGGCGAAGTGTACGCAGAGGTTGATGTTGGTACAAGCCACAATACAACTTTGACACAGACATTGCAGATGGTTGGCAATTATGAGTACGGCGCTCACGACTTCCGTGTGTGGTTTGCTACTGCTGACGGTGCAAAGTCTAATGTCTTGAAGTTCACAATCTTGTATAACGACAGCACAGATACTGTTCCGATGATCGGTGTCATTCCTGCCGTTGAAGAAGTTACATACGGTGATACTATCAACATTGACTATGTTGTATATACTCCCGGACAGGAAACTACTGACGAGCTGACGATTACCGTCTATGCTCTGGACGAGGAAACTGGTGAGCGTGTTCAGTATGCCTCTCAGACGCTCGAAAACATCCCTAATAACACGCTTTACACTTGGCAAGGTTCTATATACCCAGAGGTCGGAACGGCTTATATCGAGTTCGTGAGTGGCTCTACAATGGATACTGTGAGTGTCTATGTCAACGAAATCCAGAGTGAGTACGATTTGAACCCTGTGGCAACCAACCTTGTGTATCAGTATAACGCTGCTGGACGAAGCAATAACGATAGTGGCAAGGAAGAATATGAATGTGAGTACACAACCGCCAACGGTGTGACGACCAAGATTAAGTCTTTGTTTGAAGATTTTAACTGGGTGTCAAACGGCTATGTGGACGGCGAAGCCTTGACCTTGAGTGGTGCTGCTTTGCACACAATTAAGCTTCCTATGTTCTCTACAAGCTATACTGACGATGACGGTCAGACAGTTAACCTCGAAAGTGCTACTGGCGCTACGGTTACTACAAACGGTCGTACATTTGAGATTGAGTTCTCTGTGAGCAATGTTACTGACATTAACGCACAGATCATCAAGTGTATGTCTGCTGACCACGCAGGCTTTATTGTTACTCCTCAGAATTGCTATATGCTTTCTTCTAACGGCACTGATGTTGCTCTTGATGAAACAGGCTTTATTGAGAATGAGGAAAGTATCGCCGCTGCGTATATCAAAGACAATAAGCGTATTCGTCT
Organism: Congzhengia sp.; assembly: GCA_045545755.1. Lineage (GTDB taxonomy): Bacteria > Bacillota > Clostridia > UBA1381 > UBA9506 > Congzhengia. The sequence continues at coordinate 102,083 of JAZQBQ010000047.1, forward strand.
GACATTTGTTATTGAACCCAAGGGTTCTATTGAGTACACCTTGGAAGACGGCACAGCTATGTCTGGTCAGTGTTTGAATATCTACATCAATGGTCAGTATGCTAATTCGTTCCCATATCCCGATAACGCAAGATTTGCTCAGACCGAGTATATCACTATCGGTAACGATACTTGTATTACGAATGTTTATGATGTTCGTATTTACAACCGTGGCTTAAACGCTACTGAGGTTATGCAGAACTACAAAGCATCTCCTTTGTCTGTTCAGGATCGTATTCTTCGTTTTGAAGATAACGATGTTTTGACTGATGATGGCGATGTTGATTACTACGAAGCTATCAAGAAATATCCTTGCCTTTTAATCACTGGTCAGCTCTCTCCTTATAAGGGCGCTAATGGTGTTAAAACTGAGGGTAAAATTGAAGCGGGTGTAACTCTAACCAAGCCTGACGGCAATGGTGGTTATGTAACTGAATTTGAACTCTTAGACAAAGACGATGATGGTGTTTGGTTGAGTTCAAACAATGTTCAGGGTACATCTTCTGTTAAGTTCCCTGTAAAGAACTATAAAGTATATCTTGTCAAGGCTGTTAGAGATGCAGAAAGTGGTGCTCTTGTTGAGAAGAAGAAAGTTAAGTATGCGTTAAAGGGCAAAGACCCTGAGACTGGCGCTGAGCTTTCTATCGGTGAAAGCACACTTTGTTGGAAGGGCGACTATATGTCTTCTGACCACGCAAATACTTTCAATGCTAACCTCGCCGATACTTTGTTCAATGACACACTTGATGCACAGAATCCTGCCAAGGGTGGCGACAGTCGTGTTCAGAACACCATTTATGGTTTCCGTTGCTTACTGTTCCGTCGTGATGATGTCGGTGCTGACATTGAGTTTGCAGGAGACGGCGCACTAAATAACGATAAGGGTAATACTAAGTCGTTTGGACTTGAGTGCGAAGGTGATGAAGGTAACGATACTCTTCGCCAAAAGTGGGAGTTCTTGAACAACACAGAGGCACTTTGTTCTTTCCAGACAGACAAGTTCTTTGAGCTTGTTGATGGTAAGAAGCGTGTTCTCGCCGGTCTTGAATCCACTTATCCCGATCAGGGCGACCTGAAGGATGAAGGTCTTGAGCCTAAGTATGACCACTTACAGGTTCTATATACTTGGGTCGTTCAGAGAGCTAATTTCTGGGACGCTTCAACTGATACTTTAAGCACGCCTAAGACTTATAATGGCGTTAGATATACAACTGAGAGAGATTACCGCAAGGCAATCTTTATCAATGAATTTGACAGGCACTTTAACCGCAACCACGCACTTGTTTACTATCTGTTCAATGAGTTCGTGGCATTGTGTGATAACCGTGCTAAAAATATGTTCCTTCGTTGCGAAGATGTAAGAAGCGAGAAGCTCCTTAATACAAGCGGCGAGGAAATCTCAATCTACGATGCAATCAATATGGAAACAGGCGAAGTTGATGCAAGTATGATTGACTGGGAAAATTCCACTTTCGCGGTTTGGATTTGCGACTTATACGACCTTGACTCTTGCTTCGGCGTTGAGAACTCAGGTTATTTGCAGATCCCTTACTATGCTGACTGGCACTATCATTTGAATGGTACTCAGAAGTTCAATGGTCGTGAGTCAAGGTTCTGGCTGATGTTTGAAGAAGCTCTTGCGAGCGATATTCAGAGCAAGGCTCAGGAGCTTACCGACAAGACTTCTGGCGGTGGTTTGAACTACGAAGCATTATATGATTATCACATCAGAAATAATGCTATGTTGATTTGTCCTGCTGTTGTTAACCGAGATATGGAATACAAGTACAGCGATCCTTGGACTGATGGTTATGTTGACTATGCTTCTGAGGGCTATCCTGTAAGACATATTTCTGACTACAAGTACTTACAGCGTGGTAGTAGAACTGAGCAGAAAGATGCGTTCATTTTCAGACGCTCTAATATGCTTTACAGTAAGTACAAGTGTAACAAGTTCCTAAACAACAATATCAACTTCCGTGTTGGTACTAACGGTGGCGTTCCTGCTACAGAGAGTGACATTACTGTTACTGCTTCTCAGGCTTTGTTCCCGGCAGTTAAATACGGTGACGGCGATGCTGCGGTTATCTCCGGTGAAAAGACTGCTGCGGGTGTTCCTGCAACAATTATTAAGCCCGGTACTACTGCATCCGATAAAGTTGGTTTCTCTGATACTGTGTACATTGCAGGCGGTACTATGTTGACCGATATCGGTGACATTTCTAAGTTCCGTCCATACGAGTTGCAGTTACAGAACGCAACCGGCTTGAAGAAGTTGACTATTGGCTCAGCCGAGGAAGGCTACACCAATGCACAGCTCAAGAGCATCGACACCTCTGGTTGTAAGATCCTCGAAGAGTTGAACATTATGGGCTGTACCTCTTTGACTGGTAATATCGACTTGTCCAAGAACGGCATTATCCGTAAGGTGTTTGCCGGTGGTTCAAGCGCTTCATCTATTACACTTCCTAACGGTGGTGTTCTTGAAGAACTACACCTTGGCGAAGTTTCCGATATTGAAATTCTTAACCAGACTAATTTGACTACTTATGATTGCAGTAGCTATGCTAAGTTGTCAACATTGCGTGTTGAGAATACTCCTGCTGTTCCTACAATGGAAATCGTTGCCGAGAGACTTCCTTATTTGACAGGCGGTCTGCGTTTAGTAGGCATTGATGAAACTATTGAGGACACAAGCGTTCTGGAAATGTTAATCAGCGATAACGCTAAGGGCAAATACATTGACAACAATGGCGTATTGTCTGAGGATAAGACCGTTTATCCATACATTTCTGGTACTGTTCACTGTGATTCCATTGGTTCTTACTTGGTTAATCAGTTAAATGCGGTTTATCCGTATTTGACTATTGATGCAGGTACTGTCATCGAGCAGTTTGTTGTTACTTTCTGCAATTATGACGGTACTGTGTTGAATAAGCAGTACATTCTTCGTAATGGCTCTGCGGTTGACCCTGTAACCGAAGGTCTGATTGAAACTCCCACTCGTGAAAGTACGGTATCTACCAACTATACTTATGCTGGTTGGGACAGCTCATTGGATAAGATCACAGCAGACACAACTATTTACGCCACTTATACTGAAACCACTCGTGAGTACACTATTCAGTGGTACAACGGCACTCAGTTGCTCAAAGAAACTACTGCTTTGTACGGCGAAGGTGTTGAGTATGACGGTGAAACTCCTACGAACACAAGTTTAGACGATAATGCTATCTACCATCTATTTGATGGTTGGGATAACAACACCAGCTTCGTTGATGGTGATATCGTTGCAACTGCTAAGTTCACTCAGGCTGTTTCTCCGACGGATAAGACTCTTGCTGAAATGACTCCTGCTGAGCTTCACGCCTTAATCAAAGATGGTATTCTTGATCCTACTGGTATGAACAACACAATCATCTCAAGTGGTGACGAGTTCGACTTGGTAATGGGTAAAGATTATGAATTTGATAATGTAGAGTCTGTGGAGCTTATTAAGCTCGGCGAGCCTATGGTGTTCGATGGCACTAACTATCTCAATACAGGTATTAAACTGTTCGAGGAAGATACCCCGTTCACTCTGGCTATTGACTATAAATTTACCGATACAACTGCTTCGGCTTGCCTCGCCGCTTGTTATGAGAAGAATGGCTTTACTTTACAGTATAGTTCTAATCCTGTGATTAAATGGGGCGCTTCTTCTACTCGTGCGGTTGGTTCAACGGTAAATAGAGACATCGTTGTTATCCGTAAGAAGATGGGCGATCCTAACCTCTATGTGTATGCATCTAATAAGATGTCAAATGCAATCATTGAGGATGTTATCACCAATACGCTTACAACATCAAACGGAGCTCCTCTGTCTTTCGGTGCCAATATACAGTCTGACGGATTTGTTGATATGTATGCAAAGGGCACTATTTACTGGGCTAAGCTTTGGAAATCCGACCTTGGTGAAACAATCTGCCGTAACCTTGCTTCTTGGACAAGAGAAACTATTACGATGCAGGCTGCCGGTAACGCAGAGCACACATTCCGTCTGTTCCAGAGAACTGACAATTCCCGCTATGTAAACTGCTGCTTCTTAATGAAGAATCTGCTTGACAGAACTCATAATATGAACGGCTCAAATACAAACAGCGGTGGTTGGAGAGACTCGAATATGCGTGCGTGGTTAAATGCTCGTGTTTACAATGGTTTGCCCGATCAGTGGAAGTTGCTTGTTCAGCAAGTAAATGTAATGTCGAGTGCTGGTAGTCAGAGCTATGACATTATTACCGCAGAAGACTACATCTGGATACCGTCTTGTAAAGAGGTTGGTGGTCTGGTGACTACTACGCCTTATTCAAACGAGAGTGAAGGCACAATCAACTATTTCACAACAGATGCAAGTCGCGTTAAGAAGTTAGACAACGGTAATGGCGCAGCAAACTACTGGTGGTTGCGTTCTCCGTATGTCAACTACACTACCTCCTTCTGCTATGTCGGCACAACAGGTACTGTCTACGGCAACTACACCGCCAGCAACTCCTACGGCGTGTGTTTCGGCTTCTGTATTTAATCCCCTGTCCGCACCCACCCCAAAACGCTATATAGACGACGGGTTGTGCGGACGGATAATCAAAGTCAACAATTGATTCTAAAACGGTTTAAGACGGGGCTACCCCTTTATGGGGTGGCACCCGTCTTTAATTGAAAGGGGTGTTATTGTATTTCTGTAATTAAGAGCAAACGAGGCGAATCAGACTTGCAATTCATCGACACTGCATACAAGCTGTATATTTTCAGCGTACAACAATGTGTCAAGTTCCCCAAGAGATACACCTTTTATGTATCACAGGAGATTTCACACACTGCATCTGAAATTCACCGAAAGGTAAAATGTGCGAATAGTGTGTTTCCATCAAACGCACACGAAGTTCAGAAGCGTAGGGATTATTTCATCGAAGCTTATGCAGATGCACAAAGCCTTATATCTCAAATCAATGCCGCCACAGAACTATTCCAAATTTCTGGAGGCGTTTTGACACAATGGATGGAATTGGTTTATTCCGAGCTTACTTTAATCAAGGGTGTTATGAAGAAAGATAAGACGAGATATAGGCATTTATTGAAAAAGTCAGAAGAGACTGATGACAAGACTGACGAATCGGATATAAATTAACAATTTTATGGGGTTCATCCTACAAAGTGTCTCTCTGTGTGTGGGCAGTCGCGTTGGTGGTTGCGTTCTCCGAATGTCAACAACTCTACCAACTTCTACAATGTCAACACAACAGGTACTGTCAACAACAACAACAACAACGCCAGCAACTCCAACGGCGTGTGTTTCGGATTCTGTGGGCGATATATTATCATCAATATCGTTACAAAGATCAGACAAAGTAACTCTTATGAGCGAAATCCGTATCTACTACAGAAGGAGAATGAGTCCCGCCAGAAATGGTAAATATACGCTTTGATATAACTGACCGGACGCTGCTTGCATAGCTTCACAATGGTATTGCGTGAGGTTTTATGGTCATTGTTATCGGCAGCCATTTATACCAAACAGGAAACTGTCTTTGCTGTACGAAGCGTTCTTTTATTTTCAGAGGTGAATAATGACAAGCGAAGAAAGACGAGAAGCGAGATACCAACGACGCAAACAAAAGCGTCTTGAGTCTAAAGATCGCCAAAGAAAGCCTTATGATGATTTTGAAACGGTGTTTTCATACGAGAACCTATTTAGCGCATATAGAATGTGTCGTAAGAATGTGCGTTGGAAATCAAGCACACAAAGATACATAGCCAATGCGCCATTGAATGTCTATAACACCTATACCAAATTACACGACGGCACTTTTAGAAGTGACGGTTTTTACGAGTTCGACCTATTCGAGCGAGGTAAAGCGCGACATATACGAAGCGTCTCAATTCAAGAGCGCGTTGTTCAAAGATGTCTGTGCGACTTCTCACTCGTTCCGATGATGCGAAGAACTTTTATATATGATAATGGAGCAAGTCTTACATATAAGGGCTATGCCTTTGCGGTAAGACGCATAGACAGGCATATCCGTTGGCATTACAGACATTATGGAAATAGCGGATATGTATTGTTATTTGATTTCTCAAGTTACTTTGATAGCATCTCTCACGAGTTGTTAGAAAGGATAATCCGAAAAGAATATTCAGATGAAAGGATTATTGACCTTCTGATGCACTTTATCAAAATGTTTGGAAATGAGGGTCTTGGATTAGGAAGTCAAATATCTCAAGTTCTTGCATTAGCCGCAGCCAACGAGCTTGACCACTTCATCAAGGAAGATTTAGGCATTCGTTGCTACGGAAGATATATGGACGATGGATATCTTATTCATCACGACAAGGCATATTTACAGGAGTGTATGAGCAAAATCCATCAAAAATGTAAAGAGCTTGGTCTGAAGCTTAACATTAAGAAAACACGCATTGTACCTATACGACGAGATTTTCAGTGGTTAAAAATTATGTTCAGGCTAACTGAGTCTGGGTACATTGTGAAACGAATATGGCACAAAAGTGTGGTTCGTATGCGTCGTAAAATGAAGAAACTAAAACGAAAAATGGAGGCTGGATTATTAGAGCAGTCAGATATTAGAGCATCGTATGAGTCTTGGAAGAGCCATACGATAGGTCTTGATGTCTATCACACAATGCGTTCTATGGACGAGCTCTATAACAGCTTATTCGGAAATGAGGTGACTGGATGAACTATTACAAGTTTATATCAGACGGCAATATTATCGACGCTTTGGAAAGCCCTGTATGGGTGAAACAGGATAAGAGAGGTAAGATTGTCCGTTGTGATATCAAAGAAGCAATGGGCGTACTTTCATCCGATATGTCAACTGTGTTACATATTGCTGGTGCAAAGGAGTTCTCCGGCGAAACATTTACAGAGATTTCAGTTGCTGACATTACTGCTGATGAATATGAGGAGCTCAAGGTTCTTCTAAATCTTGGTGCAGAAGTGCCAGACGAGGGCGATGTGGAGTGGAAAGACGATGAAACTGAACCCGAAGAAATCCCCGAAGATGCAACTCTTGCCGAGGTCAAGACTCGCTGTTTGGCTAAGCTGAGCGACGATTGCCAGAACACCATTTATGCTGGTGTAGATGTGCAGATGTCTGACGGCTCGGTGCGTCATTTTGCTTTAGAGATTGAGGATCAGTTAAATCTCTTGACGCTCTCAACGCTTATTGCGAGTGGAGCAACCTTAATCCCATACCACGCTTCAAACGAGCTGTGTACATACTACAGCGTTGAAGACATTTTGAAAATTACAGAAACAGCTACCGCTTTTAAGACTTATCACACCTCGTATTACAACAGTCTTAAAAACTGGGTTCTGTCTATGAAGACCATTGCCGAAGTTGGTGCGGTAAAGTACGGAGATCCTATTCCTGCTGAATACTGCTCTGATGTTTTAATCGGTATGATTGAAAATATTTGCGCTGAGGGTGAGGCTGTTGAAGAAACTGATTAAGCACCTGTTACTATTCGTAGTTGGCGGTGCGGTATATATCACCATCGAAGTGTTATGGCGTAAACTGATGGGTAGTCATCCTACCCATTGGTCTATGTTTATTTTAGGCGGACTCTGTTTCTTGCTTGTTGGTTGGATAAATGAGTTCTTATCGTGGGATACATCTATTTGGAAGCAGTGTGCAATCGGCACTGTAATCATTGTGGCTCTTGAGTTTATCTTTGGTTGCGTGCTGAATTTGTGGCTTGGATTAGATGTCTGGGATTACTCAAATACACCATTAAATATTCTTGGTCAAGTATGTCTGCCGTTTGCAGTCGCTTGGTACTTTTTAACGGCTTTGGCTATCTTTTTGGACGACTGGCTTAGGTACTGGCTATTTGACGAAGAGAAACCACACTATAATTGGCGCTTTAAGGAGTGTGGCAAATGAGTGATATTTTTAAGAAGAATGACGATTTGAAAGTTATTGTGCTTGCAAAAAGACTGATTAAGCACACAATGAAGATTTCCAATAACGCAGATCGTTATCCAAAGAAAGCGCGTTTTACACTTGTTGACCCAATGCAGAAGACAGTTATTGAGATATATAAACTGTTGTTAAAAGCAAACTACCTAAACACGAACATCAAGTCTCAATTTGAGGAAAGACAGCTCTGCCAGTCAGAAGCAGTCTATCATTGTGATGTGCTCTTGTTATACATAGAACTATCTCTCGACGAGAACTACATCAATGACAAGAGTTGTGAATATTGGGTAAGACAAGTTATGGAGGTTAAGAAGATGATCTTGGCGTGGAAAAACGCCGATTCAAAGAGGTCGTCTTTTTGATATATTTTGGGGTATGCTTTGTTTATTTTGTGGCTTCGTTCTCCCAATGCCGACAATGCGTACAACGCTCGGTATGTAGATCGTGACGGTAATGACAACAACGCCAATGCGTATCACGGTATTATCGGTGTCCGTCCGGCTTCGGTGATTTGATTAGACTTAGTAAGCTTTAGGCTGAAAACAATATCTTCACTACCAAAGGAAAGCATATCCCATCCAAAAGTGCAACCAAAGTGTCATTCCAAAGTGCAACCGTTTTCGGTTGCTTTTTTAATATGCAACCTTATTTGGTTGCGTTTGCGGATAAATACAAGATCGCTGATGTCTGGCATCAAAGGTATGCCGGCTATACACAGCGAGGAATTAAAGGGGTATATGAATGTACGATAGTATTTATAACTTTTCAAATATAAAACGAGCATTCTACAGTGCTCGACATAGGAAGTTAAATAATCCGTCCGCTAACAGATTTGAAATAAATATGTTAAGCGAATGTGTGCGTTTATCGGACGAGCTGAGGTACAAGAAATATACGACAGGGAAATCGACTAAGTTCAAGGTGTACTATCCTAAAGAACGAGATATTGAGTCGAGCACCTTTCAAGATAAAGTTGTGCAACATTCTTATTGCGATAATGTTCTCTATCCAACTATTTGCAATAGGCTCATTTACGATAACTTCGCATCACAATATGGGAAAGGCACTCGCTTTGGTCTGGATAGGTTGAAGCGCCAATTACGGCACTACTTCTTCTCTAACAAAGCAGAGGCTGAAAAATACAGAAAAGAAAACGGTTTACCGTTAGTGTCAGTTGAGGAAGGTCATTATGCTGACGGGTGGATTTTGAAGTGTGATATACGAAAATTCTTCGCTCATATTGACCACGAAGCGGTAAAGGAAAAGTTAAAGAAACTATTTGTTGATAAAGATATCAAATGGCTGTCTGACACAATCATTGACTCCGTTAGCATAAGTGACGGTGTTGGATTGCCCATTGGGTATCAAAGCAGTCAATTATACGCTTTAGTTCTACTAAATGGGTTAGACCATCTCGTAAAAGAGAAATTGCACATTAAAGGGTATGGCAGATATGTAGATGATTTCTACCTTATTCATAAGGACAAGAAACACCTGCAACATTGTCTTGTTATTATTCGAGATTATCTGTCTGAGTATGGTCTTGAACTCAACGAAAAAACGCAGATATTTCCATTAAGAAACGGCATCGACTTTCTTGGATTTCATACCTACCTTACGGACACCGGCAAGGTGATTTGTAAGGTGCGAAAGCGCAGTAAAGATAATATGAAACGCAAGATGAAAAGGTTTGCTAAGGATTACAAGGCAGGCTTGATATCCATTGATAAGGCACGATTGTCTTATGGTGGGTGGCGTGCTCACGCTTCTTATGGAGATACACATCATTTGATTCGAGATATGGATCGGTATTATGAGAAGCTCTTTGGAGAGCCTTTTACTTATTAAATATCTCGACAGGGTAAAGCTTAGCCTACGACGGCTAAGCCTTTTTTATTAAAGGAGGTAACGATATGGCACTTAAAGATGTTTTGATGAATGCTGTCGGTGGTCTTTTTGCAAAGAAAGACGACGAGGTTCGCAAGTCTGAAATCATCGACACAACTGACATCAGCAAAATTCCTAAAGAGATGCTTGAGGAGTTATCCAACGGGAAAGGAGACGATGACTAATGGCATTTACGAATAGCCCACTTGTTGACTATACCCGAATTTCCCCTAACAAAACACCAAACCGTAATCACGCAATTGATACTATTACAATCCATTGCGTTGTTGGTCAGTGTTCTGTAGAAACGCTTGGTGCAGTTTTTGCACCTACATCTCGTCAGGCTTCTTCTAACTATGGTATCGGCTATGACGGTAAGATTGGTATGTACTGTGAAGAAAAAGACCGTTCTTGGTGTTCTTCTTCTGGCGCTAATGACCATCGTGCTATTACCATCGAAGTTGCCAGTGATACATACAGTCCTTACAAAGTTAATGCTAAAGCTTATGCTGCATTGATTGATCTATGCACCGATATCTGTAAGCGTAACAACATTAAGCAGTTGAGATGGGAAGCTGACAAGACCTTAATTGGTCAGGTGGACAAGCAGAATATGACGGTTCACCGTTGGTTTGCTAACAAATCTTGCCCCGGCGATTATTTATATAATCTCCACAGCCAGATTGCAAAAGAAATCAACGCTCGTCTTGGCATCACAGTTGATGTTGTTGCTCCCGATCCTGTTATCGGCACAACTGCATTGGCTTTTGAGGCTGGTAAGGTTGTTAAGATTATCGGCACAAAATACTATGGCGGTAAAGCAGTTCCATCTTGGGTTCTCAAGAAGAACTGGGTTGTTTACTCTGCCGCAGGCGACCGTGTTGTTGTAAACAAGAGCGAAGACGGCAAGCACGCCATTATGAGTCCTTTTAAGGCTTGTGACCTTGAACTTGTACAGACTGCTGCCACAGCTCCTGCTCCTGCCGTAACTGGCACAGCAAGTACGGGTAACGCTGTTGATGAAAAGAAAATTTGGGATTACTTCTATGCTAAACTTGGTAACGCTTATGGTGTTGCTGGTTTGATGGGTAATCTCTATGCAGAGTCTGGTTTACGCTCCAACAACTTGCAGAATACTTACGAGAAGAAACTTGGCTATGCGGACGCAGTTTATACTTCTGCTGTTGACAATGGTACTTATACCAACTTCGTCAAAGACTCCGCAGGCTATGGCTTGGCTCAGTGGACTTACTGGAGTCGTAAGCAGAAGCTATTAGACTATGCAAAGGCTCAGAAGAAGTCTATCGGCGATTTCGATATGCAGTTGGATTTCTTGTGGAAAGAACTGAGCGAGTCCTTTAAGACAGTTGTAAATACGCTCAAAGCTGCTACTTCTGTTCTTGAGGCTTCTAATGTGGTTCTCTTTAAGTTCGAGGCTCCTGCCGATCAGGGTGCTACTGTTCAGAAGAACCGTGCGGCATACGGTCAGAAGTATTACGACAAGTATGCTCCTAAGACTGTAACTCCGCCCACTACTCCTACTGCTCCTGTCGCTCCCGTAACACCAACCCCAAGCAAACCCAAGTTGGAGTTTAAGGTTGGTGATACTGTGCAGTTTGCAGGCGGTAAGCATTACACATCTGCAAGTGGTGCGGCTGGTTCTACCGTTAAAGCGAGCAAAGCAAAGATTACAGCGGTTTCTGAGGCTGGTAAACATCCTTACCATTGCCGTGCTGTAAACGACGCTGGTGCCTTTATTAGCGGTGTATATGGTTGGGTAGATGCTTCTACTGTGTCTGCCATCAAAGCTACTCAGGCTCCTGTTACAACTGACGAGATTTATGTTGTAAAGAGTGGCGACACTTTGTCTGGCATTGCTTCAAAATATGGCACTACATATCAGAAGCTTGCTGCTTACAACAACATCTCTAACCCCAATGTGATTGCTGTTGGTCAGAAGATTAAGATCCCGAAGGGTTCTACTGCTCAGACCACAGTTGCAAAGCCTTGGACTCCTGCTGTTGGCGATATCGTAAATTACACCGGTAAGGTGCATTATGCGAGTGCTGATGCCACTAAAGCCGTTGGCTGTAAAGGCGGCAAGGCTAAAATTACTGCTATCTATCAGCTCGGTAAGAGCAAACACCCCTATCATTTAGTTGCTGTATCTGGTAGTGGTGCAACCGTGTATGGTTGGGTGGATGCAGGTACATTCACAAAAGCGTAAACACAAAAAACAGTGGCTCCTACATCACCGTGTAAGAGCCACTTATTAAATAATGGAGGATATATTATGGAACTATTCTTACAGGAATTTATTTCTACTTACGGCACAACCATTCTTTATTCAATCCTCACTGCTATCGCAGGCTATCTTGGCATTGTGATTAAAAATCTCTATACCAAATACATCAACGACAAGACCAAGCAGGATGTTGCAAAGACTGTTGTTAAGGCAGTTGAGCAGATGTATAAGGATCTGCACGGCGACGAGAAGCTCCAGAAGGCTCTGGAAGCGGCTTCTGATATGCTATTGACAAAAGGTATTACCATCAGTGATATCGAGCTCAGAATGCTTATTGAGGCTGCTGTGGCTGAGTTTAACGATGCATTTAATAAGACCGGCGCTACTACTGATGAAGCTGCCGACGAAACGCCTGTTGAACCTGAAGCAGAGGCAACAGCGTAAATTATTGGGGTGCTAAGCACCCCTCTGATTAAAGGCAGACACATCAATATAGGAAGGGTGGTAGTATGAAGTGATAAATTACATAGAGTTTTTGAAGCTACCAACTCAGATTGCTGTTGCGTTGGTGGGGGTGCTTCTTGTTCTCAATGTAATTGGCGAGCTTTTGGAATTTAAGGGGAAAATCGTTCCAGAGTTTATGAAGATCAGAAAATATTTCGCCAGAAAGAGAAACGAGAAAAAAGAGACGGCACAAACACTAAAAGAAGTACGACAATTACTCAACGAAGTAAACGGTCATTATTCTGCTGACAATATCACAAAGCGTGACGCTTGGATGCAGTGGGTTAACGACAGGGCAAATGTCTATGACGATTCCATTGTTGAAATTAACTCTAAATTATCAGATGTAACTAACGCTCTGAAAGATAACTCAAAGTTAACTGAGGAAATGTTTATTCAGAGTAGCCGTGACCGCATCATTGATTTTGCGACAAAGGTTACGGACGATAATGTAATTGTTTCGAGAGAAGAATTCAATCGTATTTTCAAAGTATATGACAAGTACGAGAAATTCCTTGAGGAACGCGGTCTTACTAACGGTGAGATTGATATTGCTATTCATATGATTAGGGAGTCTTATGAACATCATATGAAAGAGCATACATTTCTTGAAGATGTGCGCGGATTCAGCAAATAAACATATTTAGCGGGCTATCATTGATTTGATAGACCCGCTATTTTTTTTGCGCTTAGGTGTGTATATGTCTCCATTAGTAGCATATCGGCAATAAGTGGTGTTTACTGCCGAAATGGTAAAAAAAATAAGGGCTACAAGACCGAAGCCTCATAGCCCTTAATAGGTTATTAAATGAATACTGAAATGTGTAGGTCATTCCATTTGTGTATTCTGTGCCGTGTTGAATATGCGTAGAGATAAGCCTTGGCTTGACCTAAATCTATTGAGAACTCTTGAACCTTAACGAAATTACTTTTTCCTACTTTCGTTAATAGCAGCCTGTGCTGCGGTGAACAAAGGGAGGAAACTTTGGCTGTCGTTTTCCTCTTACCGTCAATACACAGTGATTTCGGCGGTTTATCAGGACTGAAGCGCAGATACCAATCAAAGCTATTCTCGTGAACAACCACCTTAACAATGAATGCTCTGATAACATCTTCGGGGATATTATCCATTGCGTCAGGGTTAACGGATTGTTCAAGATAGAATTTGAGGATCTTAATCTTTTCATCGTGAGTAGCATCGTCAATTGCTTCTTCCTGTGGTTGCAACTGACTCAACTCATTTTGAATAGCAAGGAGCCTATCTTCGATTTCTTGTTTCTTCGCTTTGAATATATCTCTGGTGATTTCGCCGTCTGCTCTCATTTCGATTAAACTATGTAATCTCTTATTGAGCTTTTCAGCTTCCGCCTGCTTTTGTTCAATTAACCGATTGTTATCGGTTTGTGGCTCTTCATCATCAATGTGTCGTTCCAACATTGCTTCTGCAAGAGCAAGTACTTCTGCCGTGTTATGTAGATATTCACGAAAGATATTCTTGACCATCATTTGCAATTTCCAACCTGCAATCATAGGTGTTTTGCAAACATCGTCAATGGGCAATCCTTTTCTTAAACGAGTTGTTACTGTTCCTGTTCTAATGGAACTGTAGCATTGATACCCATACTGCACATCGTCTTCAACTCTGTGCCATACCTTTCTGTTGAACTTGTGTCCACATTCGCAGATTAAGAGTTCTGTCCAGACATCTCCGGGTTGTTTTTCTCCGATCTGTCTGCGTTTACCAGCGCCTGTATTTGGCAATTCTTTTCTTCGTTTAGCCATCATCTCTTGAACTCTCTCAAACTCCTCTTCGGTAATAATAGGCTCGTGAGTACCTCTGGTCTTCGTAAGCTCTATTTCTCCAAAGTTTCGTATCTTTTTCTGTTCAAGAAAGTCTGGAGTGTACTCTTTGTGATAAGTGATTATACCACAATAAAAAGAGTTTTGCAATATCTTTGAGATATTACTTTCGTGCCAGTTAGATTTTCCCATAGCAGTAAGTCGTCCTGCTTGCTCAAGTCTGAACTTGATAGCTCGAATACCTACTCCATCAAGATACCAGTCATAAATCATTCTGACGGTCTTTGCTTGTTCTGGATTGATAACCATATCCTTACCAACTCTGTCATATCCAAGGATATTACCATTGCCGTAGAATACGCCATTATCCATAGAAGTCTGTTGACCGCACTTTACACGGATTGATGTCTTTCTGCTTTCGTCCTGTGCAAGTGTTGCCATAATGGTGAGTCGAAGCTCTCCGTCTCCGTCAAAAGTTTTGATGTTATCGTTAATAAAGAAAACTTCAACACCCTTTGCTTTAAGACTGCGAGTGTACTGTAAGGTATCAACAGTATTTCTTGCAAATCGAGCAACCTCTCTCGTGAGGATCAAATCAAATTCGCCGTCGCCGGCATCTTCAATCATCTTCATAAACTGAGGTCGTTTCTGTGCAGATGTTCCTGTGATACCTTCATCAGTGTACATTCTCACAATATCCCATTCAGGATGTTGAGTAATAATAGGTTTGTACCAGTCTTTCTGGTTTTCAAGTGCGCTTAACTGAGCTTCGTGTTCGGTAGAAACTCTGGCATACACAGCGACTTTTCTTTGCTTTGGGGCTTGGTAGCCATATTGGTACATTGCTTATCCTCCCTACAATTCCTAATTTTGTTATGTATGTATGCCTATTAAGTATAGCATTTGAATTCGGATAAGTCAATACAATCTCTGTAATCGTTCAAAATGTTTTTGAAAATATGCTTCTTTACCAAGCCCTGTTTATGTAGGTTTTCAATCAGTTTCAGCGCTGCGTATATCTTGTCTTTTTCTTCATCGCTTAACTTCTTTTGCATATTCAAAACTTCCTTATTTAGTTTGTGCCGGTACTACCGAAACCGCCACGATCCTCGCCCTCAAGGTGGTCAACCTCAGTCATCTTGATATGACCCATACGCTCGATGATGCGGAACTGACAGATACGGTCGTTCTCGTTGATTACGGTATCTCTCATAGCAAGCACAGGCATACCCCAAATGTCGTTATCACCACTGTAAGAGTTGTCGATAACACCCATATGGTTGGTCTGCAAGATACCCCATTTCTTAAAGGTTGAACTACGGGGAACGATATGTGCCTCATATCCTGCTGGTAACTTCATAGATACACCAAGAGAGATAATCTTAAAGTCGCCTGCTTTAAGTTCAACGGTTTCTGCTGCGCGTAGGTCAATCCAGTCGCCCTTGCTCAGCTCTTCAATCTTGTCAATGTTGTCATTGTGATAACGGACTAAAATCTCATTCATATTCCTTTTCTCCTTATGTTGTTGCATTTAATATATTCATAAATTCTACCTCAGACACATCGGCAAAATCCTTATCATCATTGGTGTTAAAGAACTCTCGTTTCCATAAACCAGTTGGCTCCATAGGGCGTGATAAATATTCTGCTCTAAATTCTGTTCTGAGGTTTTCAGCATAACGCCGTCTTTGTCGTTCCATTGATTCAAGAGTTTCGCAACGGCGAAAAACGCAGTCAAGCACTTCATCGTTGATATCTTCATCTGCAATAAGCAGATGTAGCCTGTTCCCGCGTGCGTTATCTGAAGCGGGAATTACTTTGATATAACTTCCATTGTGAAATTCAATCATCATATTACATATACTCCTGCGGATTCTGCATTCATCAGTATCTCTTAAACAGCCACGAAGACACATTTCAACCTCGTTGTGTTTTGCTCTGCTATTTAATGCAATACCCACTTTATATCCGGGCTCTCTACGACATTTGGCAACGGCGTATTCAATCGCTTCGTCTGATAACCAAAGCATTTGACCACCACCTTAATGTCAATAATTATGAACAATAAGGGCTGTTTTGTTTATAATATTAAACATTATCCCTTACTTCTTTTACTTTCAAGATTGAGGCTGCTTTGCCGTCAATCTTGAATTTGTATCCAACCTTAGACATCGAAGATAGTTGACTGTCGTCGGGGATACAGGATGCGTGCTCAGTTCTCATAACCGGCACGCCTTTATCGTTAACAACTTGGAATAGCATTTTTCACCTGTAATTTCTTTTTCTCCCTGTATTCCATATAGCGTTGTGTATATTCATAGCTATCAGCAAAAATGGCTTTAGCAGCCTTAATAAGCTTCGGCTCGTACTGTTCGACCAACTCTAACTCAGATACATAATCTTTAGCAAAAGGACAGCCTACACAACCTGTTCTGGGTAGTCCATATTCGCTGTAACATCTGCTATGAGTTACACCGTAGTGTTTACAGTACTCAGCCTTATCTTTGTCTGAGAGCCAAAATACAGGTCTGAAATGGTTTGTTTGAGAGCGTTCATCAAAGCAGGATTTGTGAGATGCTCTAATACCACCCTCAGCTCGTCTTACGCCAACGCACATCAAGTCATATCCATTTAACTTTTCCATAGCACTTGATATTTTCTTCTTGGCATAATGACAGCACTTGTTTGAAATTTTGAAAGTAGGTGGATTTTCCATAATGAACTCTTTTAAGTATGGAGATCTGTCGATACGATACATACTGCAAGTGGGTACATTACACCACCAACGCAAAGCCGTTTGACAGGTGGGATACCGTTTGATTAACACCTCATAAGGCTCGTCCTCAAACTGGAAGTTGTTATACTGAAGCCTGTATAGCATTTCTGACACATACTTGCTCCAAAACGGCACCCCATATTCCTTAACACAAGTTGGAATGGCTTTGACTGCTTTCATTCTTTTGATTATGATATTGTACTTTCTCTCAAGTTCATCGAGGTGCGATAGCGTGGCTTGATACTCTAATCCGGTGTTGTAGAATACGAAATCTGTCTTATCTTTCGCTCCACAGCGGATTAACATATCAACCATCACATCACTATCGCCCCCCCCCGCTGACGGAGCAGCATATATTGTTGTGTTCGTTTACGATCTCATAACAGCGACAGAGAGCGTCTCGAATAACAAAATTGTCTGGTGCGCTTTCAATTAAAGCGTCAATATCAATGTTCATAATTTAATCCTCTTCGGCGATGTACAAACCGCAGTGGCAGGTTCCTGTCTCACCACGATCAATCATATCTCTGAACTCTTTGCACATACACTTAGAGTCGGGTGTTTTTTCAAGTACGCACGGACAATAACCGTTGTTTGCTTTAAGCTGTTCGCGGATTGACTTCACATACTCTTTATCAGGATTCTGCTTTACTTTCATCAGCATTTTCCTCTACTTTCTGATAAGCTCGTTTCTTCATATCCTGTAGGGTGTTAATGAGCTTATCCATCTGTGTCTCGTCTTCAAAGTCGAGATATACCACATCTTTGTCATCGGGCATTCTTTCGTACAGCGTGTTCTGAATTACACAAAATGCAAAAACAGAACCCTCTGTGCCTTTCGCTCTAAAAGTGACTGCCTTTTCTCTGACATTCTTGGGTTTGCGATTATAGTTTGCTTTCATATATAAACTCCTTATTTACTGCGGTCTGAAAACCACAACCATACTTGGGAACGGAGCAGAATTTGCCGATCCTCCGAATTTCAATCGACCTTTGATAAATCTGATTTCGGATTGATTGTATATGTATTCGTGAAACCATTTGGTATCAGTTCGTGCCGGTAAAAGCATAACAACAGTTGAACCTTCATTCTTACTGGAGATGTATGCTTTCTGCACCCACTTGCCGACTTCACGACCATACGGAGGATTGCACCAGCAAGTTACCCCCC
>JAZQBQ010000048.1:0-4869 GCA_045545755.1 Congzhengia sp.
ATTGCTATTGTTTACGGTTTTTTGATAAGCCTTATCTGCTTTGCGGATTTTGTGGCAGACGGGACAATTAACAAGTCGTTAATCGGCATAATATGCGGTGCTATGATTATAGCGGTTCTGGGTTTTTTAGACGATTTAAAGCCAAAGCCTGCAATACTTAAATTCTTAATACAGATTGTTGCAGCTGCTATTCCCGTTCTTTGCGGAGTGCGTGTACTTGCCGTTGCCAATCCCTTTACCGACCTTATGATCAGAGTTCCTGAGTGGATTTCAATCGGCGGCAGTATTTTGTGGATTGTTGGCGTTACAAATGCCGTAAACTTAATTGATGGATTAGACGGACTTGCTGCAGGTGTTTCTTCCATTGCGGCGGTGGCGCTTTTGTCCATACTTTTGCTGCAGCACAACGTAAACGCAACTATGCTGGTCTTAACTGCCGCATTAGCCGGTGCGTGCTTCGGATTTTTGCCCTTTAACTTTAACCCTGCAAAAACCTTTATGGGCGACGTGGGAGCTACGTTTTTAGGATTTGTTCTGGCGTGCATTTCAATTCAGGGTCCCTTTAAGACCTATGTGGCATTTGCAATTCCCTTTATGATTTTGGGACTTCCTATATTTGATACACTTTTTGCTATTGTAAGACGCCTTTTAAAAGGTCAGGGCATTATGACACCCGACAGGGGACATATGCACCACAGGCTGATTGATATGGGATTTTCTCATCGTTCAACGGTGGTAATTTTATACGGACTCAGTGCGATTTTAGCGATTTCTGCTATTGTGCTGTTTATTTCAAACTTTATGCGTGCGTTGGTGCTGGTGCTTGCTATCGCTTTGATTGCGGCGTTTATTATTGTAAGCCGCAAGCAGGCAGACGACACAACGGATGCGGCAGAAAAAAAGGAAAATAAAGAAGATATGTAGTCATATCTTCTTTTTCATATTGTGAGGTGTAAGACTATGGAAAAAATTAAAGTTATGACAGTTTTTGGCACACGCCCGGAGGCTATCAAGATGGCGCCCTTAGTTAAGGTGCTGGAAGGCAGAGAAGAAATAGAATCTATCGTCTGCATAACTGCTCAGCACAGACAGATGCTTGATCAGGTTATGGATATTTTCGGAATTCGAGCGGATTACGATTTAAACATTATGCAGGCGGGGCAAACCTTGTCTGACATTACCTCCCGTGCTATGAAGGGTATAGAGCAGGTAATAAAAGAGGCAAAACCCGACATCGTGCTGGTACACGGCGATACCACAACCACCTTTGCGGGGGCCTTGGCGTCATTCTATTGCCAGACCAAGGTAGGACATGTAGAAGCAGGTCTTCGTACTTATGACAAGTACTCTCCATTCCCTGAGGAGATGAACAGAGTGCTGACAACGTCTTTGGCCGACTTGTACTTTGCACCAACCAAAAACAATGTGGACAACCTCCTTCGTGAAAACGTAAACGAAGAAAAAATATACATTACAGGAAACACCGTAATTGACGCAATAAAGACAACCGTGCAGGACAACTACGATTTTTGCGATGAATGTCTTAAAAATTTAGACTATGAAAACAACAGAGTAGTTTTACTTACGGCACACCGCCGTGAAAACTTAGGCGAGCCCTTAGAAAACATCTGTAAGGCAGTTTTAGAAACAGTAGAAGCCTTCCCCGATGTTCACGTGGTATATCCTGTGCACTTAAACCCCTTGGTACAGAATACAGCAAGAGGAATTTTAGGCAATCACGAAAGAATACATTTAATTGACCCCTTAGACGTTACAGAGCTTCATAACTTAATGAGCAAATGCTATATGGTTATGACCGACTCAGGCGGTCTTCAGGAGGAAGCACCCTCACTGGGTAAACCCGTACTTGTGCTCCGAAACGAAACAGAGCGCCCCGAGGCAGTAACGGCAGGCACTGTAAAGATTGCAGGCGTTGACAAAGAGGTTATAAAGAAGCTCTCAGCAGAGTTGCTTTCTGATAAGGAAGAATATGAAAAAATGTCCCACGCCGTAAACCCCTACGGCGACGGGTACGCATCGGAGAGAATTGCAGACGCAATACTTTACGCCTTTGGAAAAAAGGAAGAGAAACCAGAAGATTTCAAAGCAGAATAACAAAAAGGAGGGAGCAATATGAGCTTAAAGTTCGTGCTTGGCGCAGCGGGCAGCGGAAAAAGTGAATACATTATCGATCAGGCTGCAAAGAGCCATTCCTTAGGCAAAAATGCAATCATTATTGTTCCCGAACAATACACCCACCAATGTGAACAGGCGATGCTAAAAAAAACGGGCTACATCTGTGACAGCCTATACGTTACGTCATTTAACCGACTGGCGAACAAGCTTATTTCAAATTCAGGTCTGCGCCACAAAGCAGCAGACTCCTGTGCCAAGGCGATGATGGTAACACGTGCCATAACAAAGAGCAGACAAGCCCTTACGTATTATAAAAACGCTGAGAGCCACACAGGCTATATTGAGCTTTTTGCGGGTGCCATTTCGGAGTTTAAAAAAGGGCAGATTATGCCCGAAACCCTGAAAGTAATTGCAAATGAAGTAACAAACCCCATATTTTCATCACGTCTTTTTGACATTGCTACAATTTACGAGGAGTACAACAAGCTCTTGGGCGTTGATTTCGTTGATGGCGATGACGACATAACCCTGATGGCGTCTTTGTGCTTTGGCAATGAATACATAAAGAATGCGGTAATTTATATTGACGAATTTTTCAGGTTTACCAAAAATGAGCTTTTCTGCATTGAGGCTATGCTTTCATCAGGTGCAGATGTGGTTGTTTCTTTGTGTATGCCCGAGAATGCTGATAAAGACAGTAATTTTTCAGTCGTTTGCGGCACAAAACGCCAACTGGAAAAATGTGCTGAGTCTGCAGGAGTGTCAATAGGTTTTCCTGAGGTTATGCGATCACAGCCGAGATTTTTGTCTCCTGAGCTGGTGGCGTTAGAGTGCTCAATGGCACAGGGTACAGGCGTGTATGAAGGCAATGCTGACAACATAAGCCTTGCGGTGTTTAAAAACCGTTACGACGAAGTAGAAAGCGTTGCAGCTCAAATAAAAAGGCTGGAAAGTGCGGGTTATTCATATCGTGATATAGCGGTAATTGCAGGAGATTATGAAGGGTACAAGGATTTGCTTTGTGCCACGTTTTCTTTATATGACATTCCTGTTTTTGCCGACAACAGAAAGAAATTTTTAGACCACCCCATAGTTGTGTACCTTTTTTCGGTGCTGGATTTACTGGGCGGTTTTACAACAGACAAGGTGTTTGTCTATATGAAATCTGGCTTTGCAGATATTTCGCCAGACGAGGCGGCAAGGTTAGAAAATTACGCCCTGTCCTGTGCTATAAATTACAACGATTGGTTAGATGACGAGCGCTTTTTAAAGAAGAGCGCAAGTATCTTCGCCCGTGAGGAGGACTCAGGGGACGAGGGCGCAGCTCAGCTTGATGTTAAAAACAGGCTGATTGCACCTATTGTTTCATTAAAGGAAAAAATCTCTCAGTCAAAAAATGTGGCAGACAGGGTAGATGCAATACAGAGCTTTTTACAGAACACAAACCTTGAGGGAAAAATTTCTGCAATAGCGGAGGATTTCCGTGCTCAGGGCAAGCTTAATCTGTCCGATGAGTACACCGAGGTTTATAACATAATAACCGAAACTCTCGACACTATGAAGAGCTTTTTGGGCGATGAAAATACAGGACTTACAGTTTTAGGCGAAATTCTTGCTGCAGGCTTTTCACAAAAGAGCATCGGCATTATTCCCAAGGTTTATGACAGCGTTTCGTTTGGAGATTTGAACCGCTCTGTTATCAAAAACGTCAAAGCAGCCTTTTTAATAGGCGTAAATGATGGGGCGTTTCCTGCAATTCCCGACAGCGGAGTGCTTTTGTCAGACGAAGAGAGGGAGTTTTTAATAGAACGGGGCGTATCGGTAGCCCCTGACAGCAAAACGCTTATCGAGGGCGCTGAGTTTTCTGTTTATGAGGCGGCAAATATCACAAGGGAAAAGCTTTTTGTCAGCTATCCCATCGACAATGACGGACAAGGGTTGCGCCCCGCCGGATTTATCTCAAAGCTCAAACGCACATTCCCTAAAATCGTTCAGGCGGCATACCTAACGGAGGACAGCCTGCCTGCACAGGTGTCTGTAGCGTCAAAGGCATCAGCGTACAACTATGTGTTGACCTATATTGGCAATCTGGAAGAGAACTCTCTGGCAAAAAGGCTTTATGATGTTCTTTCAGAGGATGAAGAATATAAAGAAAAGTTAGAGCGTGCAGTTTCGTTTTCAAAATATGAAAACAAAGCAGGCAAGCTTTCTCGTGACGCAGTTTCTGCCCTTTACGGCAGGAGTTTAGTGGGCAGCGTATCACGGTTTGAGCGTTATTCAGCCTGTCCTTTCTCGTTTTTTGTAGAGTACGGACTCCGTGCCCGTGAGCGTAAGGTAATGAAGATTGAAGCCCCTGATGTGGGCAGTCTGCTTCACGAGGTGGTTGAGATTTTTGCTCGCAGAGTAAAGGAGCAGGGCTTAAATTTTGGTACGCTGACAAGGGCAGAGCAGACAAAAATTACCGATGTTATCATTGAAGAAATGTTTGAGGGTATGATTATTAAAAAGGTCTTTGCCCAAGGTAGAGTAGAGGCGCTGAAAAAACGCTTAAAAAGCCTTGTTTCAAAGTCTGTCTGGGCAATCTGTGAGCACATTGCCCGAGGCGAATTTGAGCCTGCGGCGTTTGAGCTGTCCTTTGATAAAGACGGCGACATTGAGCCTGTGACAGTAACACTTCCCACAGGGGAAGAAATCACAATGATAGGCAGAATTGACAGAGTGGATACCCTCTCC
>JAZQBQ010000049.1:0-2807 GCA_045545755.1 Congzhengia sp.
TGCCCGGATTCGAACCGGGGGCGTTCCGCTTAGGAGGCGGACCCTCTATCCTGCTGAGGTACAAGCGCATATACGATACAGTTCAAACAGATTACCATTTGCCTTTTTGCAAAGGCGAGCGTTAAAACATACACTTAGGAGGGGGCTGTTATATCCATTTAACTATGGAGGCTCCTTCGGATATTATACCACAACCCTATCTTTTTGTAAAGGAAAAGTAATTAAATAAAAGTTGCTTTTTTTTGTGTATCGTGATAAAATGGTAAGTGGAAAAATTTGATTTTTTAGGAGAAGTGTATGTTTGACAAATTATCAGCAATTGAAGAACGCTACAATGAGTTAAGCGAAAAAGTTTCAGACCCTGCGGTTATCGCAGATTCTGCCAACTTTGCCAAGCTCTGCAAGGAGCAGGCAGACATCGCTCCCATTGTGGAAAAATACAAAGAATACAGAGCGGCAAAGGACACAATTGCCGAGGGCGAGGAAATAATCGCCGATCCCGATATGGACAAGGAAATGAAAGAGCTTGCCGAAGAAGAGATAAAAGATGCAAAAGAACGCATTGAAGAATTATCACAAGAGTTAAAAATCCTTTTACTTCCCAAAGACCCCAACGATGACAAGAACGTTATTGTTGAAATTCGCGGCGGCGCAGGGGGAGATGAGGCGGCACTTTTTGCAGGGGATTTGTTCCGTATGTTTACAATGTACGCTGAGTCCAACCGCTGGAAAACAGAAATTCTAAGCTCTAACCCCACAGACATCGGCGGCTATAAGGAAATTTCTTTCAGTATTGAAGGTCAGGGCGCGTACTCAAAGCTTAAATTTGAGTCAGGCGTTCATCGTGTACAGAGAATTCCCTCAACAGAATCAGGCGGCAGAATTCACACATCAACCGTAACAGTTGCGGTGCTTCCCGAGGTAGAAGAAGTTGAAGTAGATATTAATGCAAATGATTTGAGAATAGACGTATTCCGCGCAGGTGGCCCCGGCGGTCAGTGCGTAAATACAACGGACTCAGCAGTTCGTATTACACACCTTCCCACAGGCTTGGTTGTATCCTGTCAGGACGAAAAATCACAGCACAAAAACAAAGATAAGGCTATGAAAATTCTTCGTTCAAGACTTTATGACTTAGTTCAGCAGGAGCAACACGACAAAATTGCCTCAGAGAGAAAAAGTCAGGTTGGCACAGGCGACAGAAGTGAGCGTATCCGTACCTATAACTTCCCTCAGGGACGTGTTACTGACCACAGAATAGGTCTTACACTCCACAAGCTTGATGCAATCCTAAACGGCGATATGGAAGAGCTCATCAGCGCACTTATCACAACACATCAGTCAGAGCTTTTAGCAGGGGAACAGGAGTAGCCTATGAAACACTTGCAAATAAAAAAGATGGTTACGGTGGCTGTGTTTGCGGCGATTTCCTTTGCTCTGCAGATGATAGCGCCCTTTCCCAAGGTGGGCGGCTTTTTGGAAATTGAGTTTTCTGACTTGCCGGCATTAATTATTGCCTTTGCTTATGGCCCCGTATCCGGCGTTTTGGTTGAGCTTTTAAAGAACTTGCTTCATTGCTTTGTAACCTCAACAGGGTTTGTGGGCGAGCTTGCAAATTTTGTTGTCAACGGCATTTTTGTTGCCGTTGCAGGTCTTATCTATATGAACCACAAAACCTTTAAAACGGCAATTGTATCTTTAGTTGCGGCAACTGTTGCTATGGCGGTAGCCGGCATATTTGTAAATCTTTACATTATGCTGCCTATGTTTAAAATTCCACAGGAATTAAGATTAGGGCTTACAATGGGCACAATTTTTCCCTTTAACTTAGTAAAGGGTGCAGTAATTTCATTAATAACAATGTTAATATACAAAAGAATTTCACCAATTATAAAATTTTCAGGAGGGAAAAAATGATTTTAGGTATTGAACACGTTGCGGTATGCGCGCGCGACACTAAAGCATTAACAGACTGGTACGTTAAGATGTTTGGAGTTTCTGTTGTTTATGACAACGGCAAGGGTACATACTTTGTAAAAGCTCCGGATGGCTCTATGATTGAGATTATTCAGGCGGATACGAGTGTCGCTCCCACACCTGCAAAGGACTGGGGTATCAGACACTTTGCTCTGTCAGTTTCTGACGAGGGCTTTGATGAGTTGGTGGCAAAGCTCCGTGAAGAAAATGTCGAGGTTGTAACAGAGGTATCTGTTTCATCAAAGGGAATTAAAACCTTCTTCTTCCGTGACCCTGAGGGCAATATTTTCCATTTGATTTACAGACCTGAATCATTATAAGATGAAAGGAAAAATGATAAATATGTGGAAAGAATTTAAGGAGTTTGCATTCAAAGGTAACGTAGTTGACATGGCAGTCGGCGTTGTAGTCGGCGGTGCTTTTGGTAAAATCGTTACATCTTTGGTTGCTGACATTATCACACCTTTAGTTGGCTTAATCACAGGCGGCACAGACTTAAAGAATTTAAAGTACGTTTTTACACCCGCTACGGAAACTGTTCCCGAAAGTGCGTTAAACTACGGCTTGTTTTTACAGAATATCATTGACTTCTTTATCATCGCTTTTTCTATTTTCCTTTTTGTGAAGTTAATCAATATAGCAAAGAAAAAGTTTGAAAAGAAAGAAGAAATCATCGAAGCAACTGATGAACCAAAAGGTCCCACAACAGAAGAGTTATTAACAGAGATTAGGGATTTATTAAAGAAATAAAATGTAAAAAAGACTGCCATATGGCAGTCTTTTTTACATTTTATTTCTTTAATAAATCCCTAATCTCTGTTAATAACTCT
>JAZQBQ010000050.1:0-11111 GCA_045545755.1 Congzhengia sp.
GGAAACAGAGTTTTTCCCGTAACAGATAAGGCAAAAACAGTAGTAGATGCCTTAAAGGCTTACGCTAAAGATATGGGTGCTCGTGCCATACAGGATAAGGTTTTGTCAGTTAAGAAAACCGACAACGGCTTTTTGCTTAAATTAGAAAAACGAGGCAACCTCTCCTGTGACAAGGTAATTATCGCAACAGGCGGTGCCTCATACACCGCCACAGGCTCAACAGGCGACGGATACAAGTTTGCACGCTCCTTAGGACATACTATAGTTACACCTACTCCATCACTTGTGCCCCTAACAACTAAAGGCGACACAGCTAAAAAGCTGATGGGCTTGTCCTTAAAAAACATTGCAATAACTGTAAAAGATGCTCAGGATAAAAAGCAATACTCCGACTTCGGCGAAATGTTATTTACACATTTTGGTGTGTCGGGTCCTGTGATTTTATCTGCTAGCTCACATCTGCGTGATTTTGGGCAAAACAAATACACACTTTCAATTGATTTAAAGCCTGCACTTGATAGTGAAGCTTTAGATAAGCGGATACTTCGTGATTTTGGGACTGAGCTTAACCGTGATTTTGTAAATTCTTTAGATGAATTATTGCCCAAAAAACTGATACCTGTAATTATTGAATTGTCAGGTATTCCCGAGCGCAAAAAGGTCAGGGATATTACAAAAGCAGAACGTCAAAGATTAGTTGAACTTTTGAAAAACTTTACTTTAGAAATTACAGGAACACGCCCAATTAACGAGGCAATTATTACCTCAGGCGGCGTTTCGATAAAAGAGATAAATCCTAAGACTATGGAGTCAAAAATCGTGCCAGGGCTTTATTTTGCAGGGGAAGTAATAGATGTTGACGCCTACACAGGAGGGTTTAATTTACAGATTGCATACTCCACAGGTCATTTGGCAGGAGAATCCGCCGGAAAGGAATGGTAAATATGTTATACGAAAACGAAGAAATAATTGAGCGT
This sequence comes from Congzhengia sp., assembly GCA_045545755.1. GTDB lineage: Bacteria > Bacillota > Clostridia > UBA1381 > UBA9506 > Congzhengia. The sequence goes on from JAZQBQ010000050.1 coordinate 978, forward strand.
GCCATTCTTTGCGGTGTGCACACGGGTGCTATTGATGTTCTGTCAGACACAACCGAAGAAACTATTGCAGAGCTCGAGCGACTTGCCGACACAGCAGGCGCTGAAACTGTGGGCTATATGATACAGAACAAATCACAGATAGAAAAAGCAACCTACATCGGCGAGGGTAAAATTGAAGAATTGAAAAATGCCTGTGGGGAATTAGAGGCAAATCTTGTTATTTTTGATGATGAGCTATCCCCTATTCAGATAAGAAATTTAGAAGATAAGCTAAATGTACGTGTTATTGACCGTAGTATGCTTATTTTAGATATTTTTGCACGACACGCCGTAACAGGCGAGGGTAAAATTCAGGTAGAGTTAGCACAGCTTAAGTACCTGCTGCCACGTCTTACAGGTATGGGCTCTAAAATGTCACGTCTGGGCGGCGGCGTAGGTACACGAGGTCCGGGAGAAACAAAGCTTGAAACCGATAGACGTCACATCTACAGAAGAATTGACCACTTAAAAGAAGAGCTTTCAGAGGTTAAAAAACACAGAGAGCTCTTACGCTCACGCAGAAAGAAAGAAAACCGCTATATGGTGGCAATCGTCGGCTACACCAATGCAGGTAAGTCTACCCTGTTAAATCAGCTTACAGGGGCAGATGTATTGGCACAGGATAAGCTCTTTGCCACACTTGACCCCACAATACGAGGACTTACCCTGTCTGATAAGCGTGAGATAATGCTGGTTGACACAGTAGGCTTTATAAGAAAGCTGCCCCACCATTTAATAGAAGCTTTTAAGTCAACATTGGAAGAGGCGGTTTATGCTGATTTGTTGCTGATTGTAGCAGACGGTGCTGACAGCGAGGTTGATATGCACTTAGAAATTGTATCGCGACTTCTTTCTGACATTGGCGCTGCAGAAAAGCCCAAAATGGTGGTATTTAATAAGTCCGATTTAATTCCCGAGGACAAGAACTTGACCGTACTTTCCGGCGGCGCACCCTTTGTTGAAATCAGCGCCAAGGAAGGCACAGGAATTGACAAGCTTTTACTTGCTTTAGAGGATTTAGTCCCTGGCAAAAAGAGAAAAATCACACTTTTAATCCCATATTCCAAAGGACAGATAGTATCAGAAATTCACGCAAACCAGACTGTTTTAGAAGAAAATTACGAAGCAGATGGAACACGCATTACAGCGCTGCTTGACGCTATTTCATATTCTAAGTATCGGGATTTCGTTACGGAGGAGCACAATGAATAAGGGTATGGTTTATAAAACTGTATATGGTCGAGGAAGTGCTGAAATTGTGGAGAAAAAGTCACGATTTATCGCAAGTGTTGCACCTGTTACTACCGAAGAAGAGGCTATTGCCTTTGTAAATTCTGTCAAGGCTCAGTATCGAGATGCCCGTCACAATGTTTATGCTTATGTTGTGTCGGAAAACAACCTGAGCCGTTTTACTGACGACGGCGAGCCGTCAGGTACTGCAGGAGCACCTGTTTTAGACGTTTTATTAAAGGAAGGCATTACTGATGCTGCAATTGTAGTCACACGTTACTTTGGCGGAACGCTCCTTGGCACAGGCGGTCTGGTACGCGCTTATGGCAAAGCCGCAAAAGACGGCGTGATGGATGCTAAGATTTGCGAAAAAATTTACTGTCACGAGCTCTCAATACGTGTCCCCTATGATTTACACGGCAAGATAAAGTACATCGTCGATAACGGCGATTACATAGAAGGTACAACTGAGTACGGCGCAGATGTAGATATGACAGTCTTTGTGAAATATGATTTACTGGACAGATTTTTAAAAGAAATCAATGATGCAACCAATGCGTCAGTAACACCCCAAATTGTAGGAGAAATGTATATAGACAAAATAAGCGAGTGATTATTCACTCGCTTATTTTAATGATAAAGTCTTCCGTTTTCGTGTTTTGCTTCATAGCTGACATTTATGCCAAGCTTCTTTAAAACCTTTTCGTCTTCTGCACTCAAAATTACCGTAAAGTGAGCATCGCTGCCACGAAGATTTTTGAGCTGCTCTTTTGCCGTTCTTGCCACGTCAGATGAAAGGGCAGAAATGGTAAGTGCAATCAAAATCTCATCAGTGTGAAGTCTTGGGTTTTTATTCTTTAAATACTCTGTCTTCAGATTACATATAGGCTCTAAAACGTGAGCGGAAATCAGGTGTGTTTCCTTGTCTATATCAGCTAAAGATTTTAGAGCGTTCAATAAAAGTGCAGATGCTGCACCTAATGTGTCTGATGTTTTGCCTGTTACGATTCTTCCGTCGGGAAGTACCATAGCTGCTGCAGGTGCACCTGTTTCCTTTTCTTTTTCCAAGGCTTTTGGAACTGCAGGAGAATATTCAGGGGTAATACCGACCTGATTCATCAAAAGCTTAATCTTCTCTACCTGAGTGTCACTACCCTTGCCACGGAAAGCATCAGCTGATGCTGCAAAGTATCTGCGGATAATTTCACGCTTTGATGCGTCCCTACAAGCTTCGTCATCAAAAATGCAGTTACCTGCCATATTTACGCCCATATCCGTGGGAGATTTGTAAGGAGATGAACCCTGAATTTTTTCAAAAATAGTGTTCAGTACAGGGAAAATCTCAACATCTCTGTTGTAGTTTACTGCCACCTCGCCGTATGCGTCAAAGTGGAACGGGTCAATCATATTTACATCGTTCAAGTCAGCGGTTGCTGCCTCATACGCTAAATTCACAGGGTGATTTAAGGATAAATTCCACACGGGGAAGGTTTCAAACTTGGCATAACCTGCTTTAACTCCACGCTTGTAATCGTGATAAAGCTGACTTAAGCAGGTTGCCATCTTGCCGCTGCCCGGACCGGGAGCAGTAATTACAACCAACGAATGTGTGGTTTCTATATATTCATTTTTGCCGAGACCTTCTTCACTTACAATGTGAGGAATGTCCGAGGGATAGCCCTCTATTGTATAGTGGCGGTAGCATTTAATGCCACGATTGTTCAAAAGCTTCAAAAAAGCATTTGCCTGAGGCTGGTCGTTAAAGCGAGTAAGAACAACGCTGCCAACGTACAAATCCATTTCACGAAATGTGTCAATAAGTCTTAACACATCGTTGTCATAGGTAATGCCTAAATCGCCACGGGTTTTGTTTGCCTGAATGTCCTCGGCGTTTATTGTGATTACGATTTCCACATCGTCTTTTAACTGCTGGAGCATACGGATTTTGCTGTCAGGTTCAAAGCCGGGCAGCACTCGTGATGCGTGATAATCGTCAAAAAGCTTGCCGCCAAACTCTAAATAGAGCTTGCCGCCGAACTGTGCAATACGCTTCTTTATCTGTTCGGATTGCATAGTGAGATATTTTTCATTTGAAAAGCCTGTCCTGTTCGTAGTGCACACTTCCCTTGCTAAAATAATAATAGATTAATTGTACCACAATTTGTCGCATTTTAAAAGCATTATTTTATAAAAAATCACACTTTTTTCAAAAAAGTTGTATTGATTTCGGGTGTTTTTGTGATATTATTAGAATATAATTAATTTTTGGAGGAATTTACAATGGTAAAACATATGATTATCTGGAATTTGAAAGAGGATATTGACAAGGCGGCAGTTAAATCAGAAATCAAGAAGCAGTTAGAGGCATTAGCAGGAAAAATTGACGGCCTTTTGGAAATGAACATAATAATCGAGGGACTTCCCTCATCATCAGGAGACCTTATGATGGATTCTACCTTTGAAAGCGCAGACGCACTCAAAGCTTATGCCATTCATCCCGAGCACGTTGCCATAGCTGACGGAATTGTAAGACCGAATACAGCTTCCCGTGCGGCTTACGATTATGTGATATAAGCAAAACACTCGTCACAGATAGTTCCCCGGCTCTGCCTGATTTTTTCACAATTAGAAATAGGCGGAAAGGTTATTCCTTTCCGCCTATTATTATTTCATTTACATATAACCGTAACTTCTGTTATATTTTCTTGAACTATATTTGTATCAAGGTGGAAGTAATAATCTGTGTGACCGTTACCTTTGCCTTGGGATACTTTAGTTATTTTCTGCTCCTCTCCATTGATATAGATTTTAATGCTCTCATTAGCCTTATCAGCATTTTCACTGAGCAATTCACCGTCATACCTTACCGTTACTGTTTCACGCAGTAAATTGCTTAACTCCTCAGTTTGAAAAAGAACTCTCTGGTATAGCGAAAAACCGAATTTAACACCCTCCTGCCAATCATAGTAAAGTCTTAAATAGTCCAAATAATCAAGATTTTCACCCTCTGAAGCATATCCGTCGGGTGTTTTTTGCCAGTTAAGTGTAAAGGAATTTATAGGTTGTGACAAATCACTGTCACGGTTTATTTCGTGTAAATTTATTGACCAGCTGTCTACATAGTTATAACAAATTTTTCTTTCATTCGGATGCCATGTAACTTTACCGTAGCACAAAAGCTCATCAATAAAAATTATAGTTTCCCCACCAATATTAAACGATTGAACAAGACTTCCGTTTACATAGGTTTTAATATCAGTATCGTAGATTTTAGCTTTTTTTGAGCCTACGGGAGCAGTCAGCTCTTCGGGCGTGTATGTTGATGTTATTTTGTTACTGAGTCTGTAAACCTCAAGAGTTCTTATGCTGTCATCATACTTTACGCCAAAGCCGTACTGAAGCAAATCCTCTGCAACAATCCCTGTAAAGCCGTCAATGTTAAAGGAACGGATAGGCGCATCGTTGATATAGGCAATAATATCGGTATGTAGTGCATACTTTGAAGAATCGGCACTCACTCCCAACATCAGTCCAACACACATCAAAAAAGTTAATAAAACTGAAAGTATTCTTTTCATATTCATTCTCCTTTCCTGTTGTTTACTCTATTATAACACATTGCACTCTGTGCTGCAACAACAAATATTGACCTTTTGTTTAGCATTAGACAGCGTCTTTGCAGCACCGGCTCCCAAAAAAAATCGTCAAATAAACACTCTGCACAAGCATTGACTATCTTGTGGGCACAACCGACGAAATGAAGCCTTATCCTAAGAAGAAATAACAATCCCTCCACCGCCCTTGGTGGTTCCCCTCCCGCAACTGGAGGGAGCCTTTTATATGGCAACAAAAAAAGATGCAGAATGTTCTGCATCTTTTTTGTATATAACGTAAATGATTAACGTTTTGAGAACTGAGGTGCACGACGAGCGCCCTTTAAGCCGTACTTCTTTCTTTCCTTCATTCTGGGATCTCTTGTTAAGAAACCAGCCTTTTTGAGTAAAGGTCTGTAAGCTTCTTCGTCAGCTTCCAATAATGCTCTTGAAATACCGTGACGGATAGCACCAGCCTGGCCTGTGAAGCCACCGCCTACAACGTTAACTAAAACGTCGAATTTACCCTCTGTCTTTGTTAATACTAAAGGCTGATTAACGATAATCTTTAAGGTTTCTAAACCAAAGTAATCGTCTAATGATCTGCCGTTGATTTTTATGTCGCCCTTACCAGGGATAAGTCTTACTCTTGCGATAGATTTCTTTCTTCTACCTGTGCCATAGAAAAAGTCTGCCATTTTTCTGCTCCTCCTTATTTAATCTCTAAAGTCCAAGCTTCAGGTTTCTGTGCTGCATTGTCATGTTCTGCGCCTGCGTATACTCTTAATCTTGTTAAAGATTTAGCGCCAACTGTGTTATGCGGGAGCATACCTTTGATAGCTTTTGTCATAGCGAATTCGGGTTTTTCAGCCATAAGCTTGCTGTATTTAACAGCCTTTAAGCCGCCAACCCAACCTGTGTGTCTGTAATAGAACTTCTGGTCAAGCTTCTTACCTGTTAAAACTGCTTTAGCAGCATTGATTACGATAACGAACTCGCCGCAATCAACATGAGGTGTATATTCGGGTCTGTGCTTACCTCTTAAAATGTTAGCTGCTGCTGCTGCAACTCTACCTAAGGGCTTGCCTTCAGCATCTATAATGTACCATTTTCTCTCAATGTCCTGAGCTTTTGCCATAAATGTACTCATTATGCTTTCCTCCTAATTTTAAACAGAATTATCCTGTTCTTTTTTACAACGTTACCTATTATAAACTACATTTTTCTCTGTGTCAAGTACTTTTTTTATAAAATTTAAAATACATTTTATAAACTCGTAAATTCTCTTTTTTTCTCTTTTATTCTCTTAAATACTCAAACTCTATTTTTAGAAAATGTTGTTATATTTATCTTTGACATATAAATTTTATTGTGCTATAGTTAAATAAAAACTTTGAACGAGGACTTAAGAATATGAGAATGAGAAAGAAAAAGCACCTGAAGGAAAGACTGGATGCGTGCTCAGATATAATAATATACGATATGGATAAATACGCAGGGGATATCAAAGGTGTATTTGGTAATTCCAAACCTCTTCGTATGGAGATAGGTTGTGGAAAAGGCAGATTTATTACCGAAACTGCTAAATTAAATCCCGATGTAAACTTTATAGCAGTTGAGAAAAACTTAAATGTTTTAGTGCTTGCAGCGGAGAAAATCAAAGCATCAGGACTTAGCAACGTAAAATTCTTTGCTCAGGATGTAAACTTGCTCCGTGGCTTTGAAACAACGAGCAAGTGCGATATTATCTACATAAATTTCTGCGACCCCTGGCACAAGCACTCTTACCGCCGTCGTCGCTTAACTCACGAGCAACACTTAATACTTTGGGAAAAGTTACTTGGGGAGAACGGCGAAATTCACTTTAAAACAGACAATCAAAGGCTATTTGAATTTTCCCTTAATTCTTTCTCCGACTACGGAATGAGGCTCAAAAACATAACACTCGACCTGCATAATTCGGGTTTTGAGGGTAATATAATGACTGAGTACGAAATGCTGTTTTCTGAAAAAGGTCAGCCGATTTATCGTTGTGAAGCTATGTATAAATAAAGAAGTGTGCCTATGGCACACTTCTTTATTTTATACTTTCAACTATTGAAACTATTTCGTTATGGATATCCTCTATTGCGCGGATTTCTAAACCCTTGGCGCACACTACTCTGCGCCAACCTTGATTTTCGGCAACGCCTACGGCATTACCATACGCTGCTGTTAAGTAGTCAGCATTCTTTTCGTGAATATCCTTTTGTGCTTCGCCTGTTATCTTGTTTGCACGGTTTTTCATCAAATACTGTGCAGCCGCAGGCGGCATATCAAGGAATATTACCACATCAGGTCTGGGAAGTCCTAGTTTTTCGTATTCGTAATCTGCAAGCCATTCAATAAAGGCGGTTTTGTCACCCTTTATCTTCATAGCCTGGTGGACAATGTTTGAAGTTACATATCTGTCGCAGACGATTACTCCGCCATCTTCATAAAAGCTTCCCCAGTTTTTCTTATAACTTGCGTAGCGATCAATGGCATAAAATGACGATGCGGCATACGCATTTACATCATCGGGGTTGTCCCCAAGCTCTCCTGCTAAGTACCCTTTTACTGGCATACAGAAGTCGCTGTCATAGTCAGGGAATGAAATTTTCTTAACATTCATACCCTTACCTTGCAAATATTCAAATAACAGCTTTGTCTGGGTTTCCTTGCCGCTTGAGTCTACGCCCTCAATTACAATAAGCTTTCCCATTATTTTACCTCCGAAAGGTATTTTTCGCGCATTGCAACCGTACTGCCACAGGTCATTTTACCCTCGGGGCAAGGGCCTGCAACACAGGAAGGACCTGCTTTTTTAAATAAGGTGGGGGCAACTTCTTTCACAAGCTTTAACATCTCATCAGCTAAATCTCTTATTTCCCACTGAGCCCTGACACAGCAACGGTGGTGGAAGAAGTTCATTAGACTTCTTGCATTCATTGTAACTACCATCTTTGTTTCGCAGGCGTTGGGAAGAACAAATCTTGCGTCCTCGATTGCCTTTTTCTCTGCAGCTTTAGCTGCAGCCTTTTCGTCCATTCCTTCTGCCACCATATCAGCATAATGCTTTTTGTACAAAATGTCAGTAAGCTCATCGTATGCTTTTTGGTCCGCTTCCATTGTTTTTATGTAAAGTTCTTTTGCTTTTTCATTACTTGCAATTTCAGGAGGTGTGATAAATTCAAACATACCCTCTTTTACATATCTTTGGGACTTTACGCTATAGCTTGCAATTCTGTGACGTGTAAATTGAGCAAGTAACGCACGGCTGACGCCCTCAATACCGAATGTAAATGTAACGTGTTCAATGGGGCTCTGATGTCCTAAGCTCATTAACATATTTAAAAATTTCTCGGTTTTTTCCTCGTCTAAGCCCTCTAATATATTCTCTACTCCGCTTTCTGAATAGCAAAGCTTCGCCGCTGCGGCAATTATTTTTTCAGGGTCAGGTGTGTGAGTAAGTAATGTAACTTTCATTCTATCGTCCTCCTAACTTTCTTTCTTTTTTATCTTCGTCCAGTTGTAACTTTAAATCATCTGTATTTTTAAAATTCTTAAATCCACGCATATAGTACAAAAATTCTACTGTTATTTCCTTGCCGTAAAGGTCTGCGTTAAAATCCAAAATGTGAGTTTCTATTCTTAGTTTTTCTATCTCATCAAAGCTTGTTGTACCTACATTTGTAATAGATTTATAGGTTTTGTCTCCGATTTGTGTATTGGTTGCGTACACCCCTCGGCGAATGTCAGGTCTGCTTCTTTTTGGGATTATATTTGCCGTGGGATAGCCATAGGTTCTGCCTAAGTGCTTGTCCTCAATAACCGTGCCGCAGGCAGCGTAATTTCTGCCTAAAAGACGGGTGCATTTCTCAAAATCGCCCTCTTCAATAGCAGCCCTTATTTCGGTGCTTGAACAGGTTATACCGTCAATTACAACAGGCTCTACCACCAAAACCTCAAAGCCGTAACGCTCGCCAAGCTGTTTCAGCATTTGAGCTGTCCCCTGTGAACCCTTGCCGAACTTGCCGTTTGCACCAATAACTGCTGCCTTTATATTGAATTTATCAATTAAAATCTCTTTTACAAATTCTTCAGGCTCCAAATCACGGACTTTTAAAAAATCCTCAAAGAAAAGCGTATGAACCTTACTTTCGCAAAAGAGCTGTTCCTTTGTACTATTTGGATAAATCAAGGGCTGTGCGTACTCCCCTGCCATTACATTTTTCGGGTGGTCTAAAAATGTATACACCACCGAGGGAACGCCCTTTTCGTAAGCTGCGGTCTTTAAAACCTCCAAAAGCTTCATATGCCCTTTGTGCAGACCGTCAAAGTTACCTATTGCAACAGCCGTTCCCGCCTCGCTATTCACTTTTTTGTAATCTGCATAAATCGTTTGCATAATATCTCCTAATAAAAGCTTTTTTCCATTGCCAAAAGCAGTTGTCCGTCGCAATTTTTAACCTTGAGCAGGCACAACAGCTCGCCATTGTCATAGATTCTGAAAATCTGGTTTTCTTCGTATTTATTAATACCCAATTGTTGAGGACGTAAACGAATACCGTTTTTGATTTTAGCCACATTTTCTGCGGCTACATCAATTTTTATAAAATCTGTCAAAACGTCATCAGGTTTTATAAGTAATTCTTCTGCTGTGCCGTTTTTGACCGCCTGCTCTATTTGTTCAAAAGTGTAGGCAGTATCGAGGGTGAATATGCCGCTCATTGTACGCTCTAATGTATCCATAGCTGCACCGCAGCCAAGGGATGCCCCTATATCACGGCACAAAGACCTGATATATGTACCCTTTCCGCAATGTACATCCATCATAAAACTTGCGCCATCAAAGTCGTACACATTTATTGAATAAACTGTGATTTTACGTGGTTTTCTTTCGATTTCAACGCCTTTTCTTGCTAACTGGTAGAGTTTTTGCCCCTCAACCTTAATGGCTGAATACATAGGCGGAATCTGTTCTATTTCGCCTATGAAGCTTTTAATCACTTCATACAGCTGTTCTTTGGTGACAGACACTTCTCTTTTTTCAATAATTTCGCCTGTGGTATCTTCGGTGTCGGTAGTAATACCTAAAACTACACGGGCTGTGTATTTTTTCTCATCTGCCGTAATTAAGTCAGAAAGCTTGGTTGCATTGCCGATTAAAACAGGCAATACTCCCGTTGCAGCTGGGTCTAATGTGCCTGTGTGTCCCACTCTTTTCATATTAAGTTGGCGTCTTACAAAG
>JAZQBQ010000051.1:0-13995 GCA_045545755.1 Congzhengia sp.
CACAGGACATTTGCAGCTTTGTGCATACTCCATACCTGCTACATCATCAATGTTTATACACCCTGATTTACTCACATCAAAAAGCATACCCTTTGCTTCTTTGTAATTTTCCATAGTTTTATGAAAATCAAGATGGTCCTGCGTAAGATTTGTAAACGCTCCTACTAAAAACTCAATTCCATACACTCTGTCAAGGTATAAGGAGTGAGACGAAACCTCCATAATTACGTACTCCACACCTTCTTTTACCATTTCGGCAAAAAGTTCGTAAAGCTCGTAGGATTCAGGAGTTGTGCGCTCAGTAGGAAGCACCCTTCCATTTATAATGTTAGCGTTTGTGCCAATCAGAGCAACGCTTTTTTCTTCAAATTCTAAAATTGACTTTATCAATGTCGTAACGGTTGTTTTGCCGTTTGTGCCTGTTACGCCGATGACTTTAAGGCTTTTTTCGGGATGACCGAAAAAGCTTGACGACATACCTGCAAGCATTTGTCTTGTGTTGTCAGCGTACACAACTGTAATCCCCTCGGGAATTTCGCAGATCTCACTGCCGTTTTGAACAACTAACGCCACAGCACCGGATGAAAGCGCTTTGTCAATGTACTTGTGTCCGTCCGTTTCATAACCGACAATGCACACGAACACTGCGCCTTTAGTCGCTTTGCGTGAGTCATAGCATATATTCGATATTTCAATTTCAGCACTACCCGAAATTTTTGTAACTGAAAGCCCCTCCAACAGGCACGATAATTTCATCAATGATTTCTCCTTGTTTAGTTTGCGCTACCCTCAACGTCCTGGAACCTGAACTCAACCTTGACCACAGTTCCTTGGGGAACTTGTTCTCCCGCTTGTGGTGTCTGGCTTTCTGCAATGGTACTCTCAGAGGTTGAGCCAGTTGCCCCTGCGCCTACAATACTCAAATTTAGTCCGGCAGACGTAAGAGTCGATTTTACTCTTGCGAGCGATTTCCCTGTCACATCAGGTACTGTTACCAGTTCACTTTCCATATCTTCTGTATAAAGTACTACAACGGAACCGCTGTTGACAGTAGCATTTTCCATAGGCATCTGGCGGATAACCTTTTCTCCGCCGCCGATTATTGTATATTTTAATCCCATATCGTTAAGGCGTTTCTTTGCTACTGCAAGTTCTAACTCCGTAACATCGGGAACGTCTACGTCTATGGTGGTTTTTTCGGTTTCTGTGTACTGAGGCTCAACACCTAAATACTTTAATGTGTCCTCTAAAATTCTACCAACGGCAGGAGCCGCAATCTGTCCGCCGTAGTAACCGCCTACAGGCTCGTCAATTACAACTAAACACGCAACCTTGGGGTCATTAGCAGGAGCAAATCCCACAAAGGAAGCCGTGTATTTACCGCTGCCACGGGGGAGTTTTTCAGATGTACCTGTTTTACCCGCTACACGGTAGCCCTTAATGTACGCATTCTGACCTGAACCGTTTGTAACGGCATTTTCCAAAAGCTCACATACGATTTCCGAGGTTTCCTTTGAAACTATCTGGCGAACAACAGTAGGTTCTACTTTTTTTACAACCGTTCCGTTTTCGTCAGTAAACTGCTTTACTAAATGGGGCTTCATAAGATTGCCACCGTTAGCAATTGCAGAAACTGCAGTAATAAGCTGCAGAGGTGTAATTTTCGGTCCCTGACCGAAAGACGCAGTTGCAAGCTCAACTATATTAAACTGCTCATCTGTGTAAAATACACCGCTTGCCTCGCCAGGCAGGTCGAAGCCTGTTTTGTCACGGAAGCCAAAAGCCTTGTAATACTTTTTAAACGCGCTTATGCCAACACGCTGACCAACCTCGATAAATACGGGGTTGCAGGAGTTCTTAACGCCGTCACGGAATGTCTGCGCCCCATGACCTGACCTTTCAGCACAATTGATTTCTCTGTCCTCTACCACCTTGTAACCAGGGCAGAAGAAATGATCCTCAGGAGTAACAGCGCCTTCTTCAAACGCCATTGACATAGTCATAATCTTAAAACAAGAACCAGGCTCATATGAGTCAACAACCGCCTTGTTACGCCACATTTTGTTTCTTGCTGCAGCAACAGCCTCGTTGTATTCTTCATCAGTTTCTAACGTTTCAAGATACGCTAAAACGCTTTTATCTGTAATCTGGTTAGGGTTATTTAGGTCATAGTTCGGCTGAGTTGCCATCGCCAGAATTTCTGCTGTTTCTACATCCATTACGATACAGGCAGCGCCCTCTCTTGCCTGAGATTCACGATAGGCGTCCTCTAAATGTTTTTCAGCAAAGTGCTGAATGGTTTCATCTAATGTCAGCACAACATTAAGACCTTTTTCAGAATCTATATGACGCTCCTCCTGGAAGGGCATATCTGTACCTTGCGCGTTCTTCAGTGTAACTACTCTGCCGGGAATACCGGATAACTCGTCATCATAAACCATCTCAATACCGCCAAGACCTTGGTTATCCTTACCAACATAGCCTATAACGTGAGAAGCAAATGTGCCCAAGGGATAATATCTCTTTGTATCTTCTTTAAAATACACGCCCGTAAGATTTAGCGCTCTTACCTCGTCTGCGATTTCAGGCTCTACCTTAGACGCAATTTCAACGTCTGCTAAATATATGCCGTCGCTGTTTTGTTTGGTAAGCTTTTTCTTTAAATCTTCAACGTCTAACTCCAAAATTTCAGCAAGCTTTGCCGCAATATCGTCTACGTTGTACTGATTTTTCTTTACTTTTTCCGCAATTTGTGCAGGGCTTACTGAAATAGTTTCAGCAGTAGAGCTGATAGCTAAAGCTTTACCGTTTCTGTCATAAATAGTACCTCTGGGAGAAGAAACCTGATAATCTCTTGTCTGCTGCTCAATAGCACCTGTGCGTAGCTTTTCGCCATCTATTATATTTATTTTTGCTATCCACAAACCAAGTATGCAAAAACACAACAAAAACAAGACATAAACATATGAAATCCTCTTGCGCAAACTGCTCTTAGGGGTGCTTATAGCCACGTTTCTCTCTCCTTTCGGGTTTTGTTAAAATTATCTCTTTTACAAAAGTAAGTGTGAAAGTAACACTCTCACACTACTGGGATTTTCTCTATAAATGATTATTTTTGACCTATGCAAAATATTCCACAATTCCGCCGAAAAAGTCTTTTATTGCCTGAAAAAAACCGCCGCTTTCACGAACTTTTTTAACCTCTTCTGTCTGGTCTAAATTTATATAAATCGTCTGCGCCTTTGTGGGCTCGCCCATATTGTATGTATTTTTTGCGATGTTTTCAATATTTTTAAGATCCAGCATCTGGTCGATTTTAAACTGTATTTTCTGATTTTCTGAAATAACCGCCTCAAGCTCTGCGTTCTTTGCTTCAAGCTTTTCATAACCCGATGTAATCATAAGGCCGCGGAACAACACCAAAAACGCCATAGCGGCTAAGATAACAACAGAAAGAATGGTGTTTCTTCTTGCCTTGGCAACAGAGGAGCGATTGCTCTCGGCAGGATTATTAACTTTTATTTTCTTGTTTTTTCCTACCTTTATCATAACTCCACCTGCTGTACGTTGATTTGTCATATTTTTAAGTAAAGGACTGTCAGGTATATCTTTATATTCGCTACTCTTATATGCAAGATTGTTCTCTCTCATATTTAGTCCTCCTTAAAAAATTATCTTTTTTCAAATATTCTTAAATGAGCGCTTCTGGCTCTGGGGTTTAGCTCTAATTCTTTGTCGCTTGCAACAATTGCTTTTTTAGTTATCACTTTGCCTGCCGACTTTTTACCGCATATGCATACGGGAATTTCAGGGGGACAGGTACAACCCTTTGCCATTTCAGCAAATACTGTCTTTACTATTCTGTCCTCCAAGGAATGGAATGTGATTATGGAAAGTCTTCCTTTCGGAGCCAGCACATCTATAAAATCACGAACCGCCTGTTCAAGCCCTGCAAGCTCCGAATTTACTTCAATTCTAATCGCTTGGAAGGTCCTCTTGGCAGGATGCGGGCCATCCTGCCTTGCACCTTTGGGGACCGCGGATTTTATAATGTCAACAAGTTCTCCCGTTGTAGTTATCGGTTGTTTTTCACGCTCTTTTGCGATAAACTGAGCAATGCGCTTTGCCCATCTGTCCTCGCCGTAGCGCCATATAATGTCGGCTAACTGCTCCTCGGAATATGTATTTACAATATCACGAGCCGAAACAGGGTCAGCTTCATTCATTCTCATATCTAAAGGCGCATCGTGCTGATAAGAAAAACCACGACTTGCCGTATCGAGCTGATACGAAGAAACTCCCAAGTCAAGCACCGCACCGTTGATACTCTCAATTCCCAATTCACCGAGTACGTCTTTTATTTCAAAAAAGTTTTTGTTTACAAACTCCACTCGCTCGCCATAACCGCCGAGCCTTTCACGGCAAACATTTATCGCCGTCATATCACGGTCAAAGCCAATCAACTTGCCGTCAGATAGCTTTTTTAAAATTTCGCCGCTGTGACCGCCACCACCCATAGTGCCGTCAACATATATGCCGTCGGGGTGTATATTGAGCCCGTCTACCGCTTCATTAAGAAGAACTGAAATGTGATGAAACTCCATACTTTCCTCCGCTTAGAAGCCTAAAAGCTCCATTTTTTCCGAAAATTCATCAGGACTGAAGTTCTCAATACTGTGAGTAGACTCCCAGGATGATCTGTCCCAGATTTCAACACGACCCGAAACGCCGACTACCGTTGCTTCTTTTTCAAGCTTAGCATAGTTGCGGAGCTTTGACGGCAGCATAATTCTGCCCTGCTTGTCGAGCTCGCACTCACAAGCCCCCGCAAAGAAGAAGCGCGTAAACTCTCTTGCGTCGCGGTTGGCAAGTGATATAGCATCAAGTTTTTCCTTATAAACCATAAACACATCCATAGGAAAAACAAAAAGGCACCTGTCGAGGCCGATAGTAACTATAAACTTTTCGCCAAGCTCGTCACGAAACTTAGCAGGAACAAACATTCTGCCCTTGGCGTCTAATGTATGTTGGTATTCTCCAAAAAACATTTCTTGCGGCCTCCTTTCATCCTTTTTGCACCACTTTCAACCACTTTAATTATATTATAAACCATCGAGGTTGATTTTGCAACCCTTTTTTTCATTTTTTTTAATTTTTTTGAAATATAACTGTAATATACAAAATATCGTGTCTTTTACTACTCCGAAAAAGCAAAAAAGACGACATGTGCGACTATATCGAAAGCCGTACACCACGCCCTTTTCAGAGGTTTAATACACTATATTGCATTCTGCTTTTTACACTTTTCAAAATGTAGTTTTATTAAACTTGTATTTCGCTTATGTTACAAAATTTTCCTCACATTTTCCTTTAATACTCCCCACAGTTCCAAAAGCTTCAATGTAGGCACTGCCTTTATGCTTTCTTGGGATATAATTTCGTAATTTTGACCTATTTCTCCCTTTAATATATCACGGCTTTTTTTGCCCATTTCTCCCAGAGCGCTATCCGTAAAGCAAAGGGGCGGATACATTACACACCACCAGTTTTGACCCACACCCTCTCCCAGAACAATACGAACTGCACTGTAATCTCCTGCGGGCAGAGTTATATTTTCATATTTTTTCGTAGGAAAGTAAAACTCCCCTGTTTCAATCTTCACACCATAGCTGACGCCCCTACTCCTCAGCACTCCCTCTGCAGTTTGAGCTAACAGCTCCTTTTGCTCGTAGGTAAGCTTTTGGGGGATTCCTTCAGGAAATATCCTTTCTTGCGCCGCAATAACACTATCCCGCACCGCAAGCTTGATGCTTTGGTCAACGTCTGTGTCACTGTTGGCTATAATATGCAACCTCACAACGCCTGAGGCTATCTCCCCCTGAACCTGCTCACACACCCCTGTAATAAGCACCACCGCCAGAAATACACCGATTATACACCGCAAAAAAATTTTTCTTTTCATATTGATTTCACTCCCCTTTTGTGTTACACTGCACATTATAGACAATTTATAAGGTTTTTAAACCTGAATTTTATTACAATTATGTATTGCATTTTTATACATTTTATCGTATAATAATTCACATATTGTTTTTGAAAGGAAGTAAAATCATGGTTAGAGTTGGCGTTTTAGGCGCGACGGGATATGCAGGAGCAGAATTGGTAAGACTACTCTGTTCTCATAAAAATGCAGAAATCACTATGCTTGCGTCAAAAAGCTACGCAGGACAAAAGATGTCTGATGTGTTTACATCGCTACGTGGCATATGCGATATTGTTTTAGAGGAGGCAGACGCAGATGTGGCTGCTGCAAAATGCGACGTAGTATTCACAGCGCTCCCCCATGGCGTGTCACACGAGGTAATTAAGGAATTACATTCAAAAGGCTTAAAGGTCATTGACCTGTCAGGCGACTTCAGATACAATGACATCAAGGTTTACGAGGAATGGTACGGCGTCGAACACGCTTGTCCCGAATTGCTCACAGAATCTGTTTACGGTCTTTGCGAGTTACACAGAGAAGAAATCAAAGAGGCAACATTAATCGGCAACCCAGGTTGCTACACTACTTGTTCAATTTTAGGACTTGCTCCCTTGGTGGCAAAGGGTGTCGTTGAAACAAAAAATATCATAATTGACGCAAAATCAGGTGTATCAGGTGCCGGACGCGGTTTGGCTCTGCAGACGCACTTCGTTGAATGCACAGAAACTATGAAAGCCTACAAGATAGCAACACACCGCCACACATCGGAAATCGAGCAGGAGTTATCACTTCTTGCAGGCGAGGACATCGTTCTGTCATTCACACCTCACTTAGTTCCTATGAAGCGCGGTATTTTAGTTACAGAGTATGCAAACTTAAAGAAGCCCTACACCAAGGAAGAGCTTCTTAGCATGTATAAAGAATTCTACCAGGGCGAAAAATTCGTAAGAGTTTTAGACACTCTCCCTGAGGTTAAAAATATAACAGGCTCAAATTATGTTGACATCGGTCTTACTGTTGACGAAAGACTCAACCGTGTTATCGTAGTTGCTACAATTGACAATTTGGTAAAGGGCGCTGCAGGTCAGGCGTTGCAGAATATGAACCTGCTCTTTGGTCTTAACGAGCACGAAGGTCTTGATATGCCCGGTTATTACATATAGGAGGAAAAAATTATGCAGACAATAGACGAACTCATCAAACGCGCCGGTATTCTTACCGAAGCGCTCCCCTACATACAAAAGCTTCACAACAAAACTATCGTTATCAAATACGGCGGCAATGCCATGATTAACGAGGATTTAAAAAGAACTGTTATGGAGGATATTACCCTATTAAAATATGTAGGTATGAACCCAGTTATCATTCACGGCGGCGGTCCTGATATTTCAGCAGAATTAAAAACCCACAACGTAGAAAGCGAATTTGTAAACGGCTTGCGTGTTACAGATGCCGATACCATCAAAATTGCACAGATGGTTTTAGTGGGAAAAACAAACAAAGAGGTCGTTTCAAACATTAACATCAACGGCGGCAAGGCAGTAGGTCTTTGCGGTATTGACGGACGCATCATTGAGTGCGTTCCCTTAACCGAGGACACCGAAGGCAACAAAATTGACGTAGGCTACGTTGGTAAAATCGTTAAAGTAAACGCAAATATCATCAAATCCCTGTGCGAAGACGAGTACATCCCCGTTATCGCTCCTATCGGCACAGACGATAAGGGTCAGAGCTACAACATCAATGCCGACACAGTAGCATCAGCAGTAGCTACAGCAATGGGCGCAGAAAAGCTCATCTACTTAACCGACGTTGAGGGCGTAAAAGACAACGATGGCAATATCATCTTTGAAATTACAACCCAAAACGCCGAAAAACTGATAGAAGACGGCATAATTTCAGGCGGTATGATTCCAAAATCACGCGCTTGTATGGACGCAGTAGCAAAAGGCGTAAACAGAGTGCATATTATTGACGGAAGAATACTCCACTCAATTATTCTCGAAATCTTTACCGATACAGGTATCGGTACAATGTTTAAAAAATAAATAATTGGTAATAATAAAACCGGAAGAATTTACTTTAATTTTTCCGGTTTTTTCTTTTTAGCACTTGACTTAGTAAACGATACTATGTATAATAGTTCTGTAGACAATAAATTGTTGGAGGACACAATGAAAATAGTAGCAGATTCATCATCAAATGTATATAGTATGGAAGGCATAGATTACGCCTGTGTACCCCTGAAGGTAAATATAGGCAACACGGAGTACGTCGACACACCTGACGCTGACCTTAATAAAATGGTAAGCGAGCTAAAAACCACACAGAAAAAAACAAGCACCTCTTGCCCCAACATTTACGACTGGCAGGAAAGCTTTTTGGGCGCTGATGAAATTTTCGCAGTGACTATTACAAGCGGTCTATCGGGCAGCTATTCTTCCTGCGTAAACGCAAAGAAATTATACGAAGAAGCAAATAAAGATACTAAAATCCACGTAATAGACTCCCTATCAGCAGGTCCTGAGCTAAGGCTTATTATCGAAAAGCTCACAGAGCTTGCCGAAAGTAAATTGACATTTGAGGAAATAGTAGAAAAAATTGAAGAATACAAAAAGAACACCCGACTTTTCTTCTGTCTTGAGTCATTGACAAATTTTGCACGAAACGGCAGAGTAAGTCCCGCTATCGCTCATCTGGTTGGCTTGTTGGGTATGCGTATAGTTGGCACAGCGTCAGAGGTTGGCACACTTGAGCCTCTGTCTAAGCCCAGAGGCGAAAAAAAAGCCCTTATTAACATATATGAGAACATAAAGTCAGCAGGTTTCTCTGGAGGCAAGGTCAGAATTGCCCACTGTGAAAATGAAGTCTTTGCCGAAGCTTTAAAAGAGCAGATTTTGGCTGACTTCCACACTGCTGATGTGAAAATTGAGCCCTGTGGCGTGCTGTGTTCATATTATGCCGAAATTGGCGGACTATTAGTGGCAATAGAGAGTTAAATAAAACTGACATAATAAAAAGAGATACGACTTTTGTCGTATCTCTTTTTATGGTGGAAGAGGGTGGATTCGAACCACCGAAGCTACAAGCAACAGATTTACAGTCTGCCCCCTTTGGCCACTCGGGAACTCTTCCTCAATATTAAAAAAATGGAGCTGGCGATGGGACTCGAACCCGCGACCTGCTGATTACAAATCAGCTGCTCTACCAACTGAGCTACGCCAGCACATATCTACACTTAAATTGGTCGGGGTTAAGGGATTTGAACCCCCGGCCCCTTGGTCCCAAACCAAGTGCGCTACCAAACTGCGCCAAACCCCGACATTCCTTCGTCTCCGTGGCACTCCATAATAATAGCACTTTTTTAGAGGCTTTGCAACTAAAAAAACTATGTATTTATGCTCAAAAACAAAAATTAGGTCTTGATTTCTCTTTTTTTCTTTAGTTTAATTCTTTTTTCTTTTGTTTTCTTAAAATTTTTATAAAAATTCTTGCTATCAGCGCAATTCCTATAAACCCAAAGGCAGAATACACCGTCTGAACCAATGTTGTAAAGGGAATAAATGACATCAAAAGTGCCAAAAAGCACAGTAAATATGCGGTTTTTGCGCTCTTCTTAGGCGACACATTCTCAACTACTGCAACTCCCGACGATACGGCAGTAGTCAACATAGCAAAGTAAAGTACTACCCAGCAGACTATACCAAGCCTTGGAAAATTCTCATAAATAAGCGCAAAAAACGGCAAGGGTTGGCTTGCCACCTCCCAATGATACGCCAACACCGTACTCATCAAAACAAGTGGGATTGCAATCATCACACCGCCCACTGCTCCGCCCCATCCTGCCTGAGTCGGAGTTTTTGCAATTTTCGCACTTGATACCAAAACCGCCACCGCCGACACCATATTGTAGCTTATGTACATAAGTCCTGACACAACAGGTGTTATTACCTCATCTGTCGTTACATCACTAACCTTTGGCAGAACAAAGCACAAAAGGCACAAAACAACTACACCTACTAGCATAACAGGAGTTGCAAGCAGGTTAAACTTTTCCAGTCCTGACACGTCATTTTTAATAACAACAAAGCACACCAGCAATGACACCAACACGCCTACAAGGGGAGATAAGCCTAACTGTTCGGCAAAAAGTACGCCGCAGCCGGTTATCATTATGCAAAATGACAGCATCAAAAACGCGTTTGCGATTATGGAAAACGCCTTTGCTGCATATTTGGGAAATAATTCACTAAAATATTCATCTGCATTTTTGATATTATACGTTTTTGCATATTTGCTTATCTCATAACCAAAAAAAGAAAACAAGAAACCTACAAAAAACGAAGTTGCGATTCCGCCCATTTTGTAACACGAAAAAAAAGAAAAAATTTCTCTTCCGGAGGCAAAACCTGCACCAAATACAGCACCGCAGTAAATTAGTGCAATAGATAAAATATTTAATAACTTTTTTACCATTTTTTATTTAACCTCCTTGTAACAATATTATGTAAACTACCTATATTTATGCGGTTAAATCGAGTTTACAAACAGGTTACAACTTTTTAAAAAACACCCCAAAATCTGTTGATAACCTGTTGATAATGTTGATAACCAACGTAAAAATAGGGTTTTCAACAACTTTTTCTGTTGAAAAACTTGTTGACAATGTTAATAACTTTTCGGGGAAAAATTGAGTTAGTTTACATAATATTTTTAAAAATTTTTTACTTTTTTGCCGATTTCATTAAAAAGTTTTTATCCGATATTGAAATTGTTTTTTGTTTGTTGTATAATTAATATATAAGTGATTTGCTTTGCAAAATCACTTATATATTAATTGACGGCGTCGGAAAAATCCCCTTGCAAGCAAGGATTTTCCCTCCTGGTAAAATTGGCATACGGATGACACTCCTTGGTTGTATAATATATGCTTTGGAGCATAAAATATGTCAAACCGCTATTACATTGTAAATAAACAGAAAGAAGGTATAAAAATGGCTCAGATTACAAAAGACACAATTATTTTGGATGTTTTAAAGTTAAACCCCGAAACAGCTCAGTTCTTTTTTGAAATCGGTATGCATTGCTTAGGCTGCCCCTCAGCTTCAGGCGAATCTGTTGCAGAGGCTTGTGCAGTACACGGCGAAGACGCTGATGCTTTGGTAGAACGCATCAATGCATTTTTAGCTGAGAACTAAAAAACAAAATAGCCGTACGCAATGCGTACGGCTTATTTTTTATGCTTTTGGTATCAATAATCTTCTTCCTACTTCTATTCTGTCATTTTCAAGGTTGTTTGCTTTCTTTATTTTTTCCGCTTTGGTGCGGTATTTTTTAGCAATGCTCCAGAGGGTGTCGCCATCTTTAGCAAAGTAAATTACCATACTGGGCTGAGCGTGGCTGTCTGTGCCCTCTTTTGCCTGTATATCCGTTATAATATCAACTCTGTGTGATTTTAACGCCTTAGCATAAAGTCCCACGTTAGTCGAAATTTGCACGCCTGTTTCGTCTACGTCGCAGCTTACGCTGTCAATCCACATATCCGCCTCAATTTCGCAGGGGTCCTTTATTGATTTTTCCCAGTTGATGTCACTCTCGGCAATGCCGCTTCGTACTGCACCATCTCCATCACGATAAATCACATAAGCTATTAACGAGCCGCGAACACTTGCCTTACCGTTTTCCCAGATACACTCTCTGGGCAATGGCTTTACACAGCAGTTTATAACCTCGTTTACAATAACATTTTTTGGTGCTTCCACTTTACTGCGAACAGATATGCGTGTGTTTTCTGATGTTACGTACTCGCTTATTTTCATATTTTCACGTGCTATATCTGTTTTGCCCTTCATCAAGTAACAATCGTCAACAACATTTTCTGAAACCGTTCTGGATACTGAAACCTTGACACAAATCTCGGCATCGACGCTGATAATTTTTGTGTCGCCGTTGAGATCGCCCTTTGTGTTAGCAGAAACATTTTCCACATCGTATGACGCATACACAACGCTCTGCTCGTCAGCACCGGGAGCCTCTACCACCTCTGTAAACGGCACACAGTGGCTGACACCAACAAGCTGTGAATTTTCTGCAGAGGTATAAATTGTATTGATATGCAGCTCTGCGTGTACCATAGCCTTGCCATTCATCACCTTTGTATCCTGAGGTGTAACGTAAGCGTCAACCTTTAGAATCTCGCCAATGTCAGGCTTGTTCTGCGGAACGGTCAAAATATCCGAAACTGTTATTGCCGTTTTGGTTTCTGACACAGGAATGTATATGCTGTATTTTTTCTCACGGCTTTCAACATCATCGCCACACACCTCGATTATGGGCTCGTAGCTGTTTTGCTGCGTGCCGCAAGCGGCAAGCGCCACCATAACCTTCGCTGAGAGCTTTCGTGAATTTACCAAAGTAAAACCAATATGTTCAACGCAGGCATTAACCTTAAATTCTGTGTTTTCTGCGCATCTTACGTCAATTACCTGACTAAAGGGAAACACCTGCTCAACAGACTTTACCTCTTGCGCTTCTTCCGAAATATAAAGAGCAGTAAATGCAATTTCGCCTGTTACTGTTAATGATGAGTTTCTGCACTCGGCAGAAGCCACTGTGGCTTTTGCATCTGCAATTAATATTTCCGCCATATCGGGCTTTGTATCTGGCAGAATTACATCTCCTTCCACCAGTACGTTTGAGATACCCTTGGCAACCTGTTCGCACAAACTTATATTTCCTTTTTTTATTTCCATAATAGCACCCTTTCTTTATTTCTTGTTAAACTCTATGCAGGGTGTATATGAAATATGACAACAAAAATGGAGGGCAGTAGCAAAATGGTCTGTAACAAAATGAAATCATCTTGCTACAGACCCTTCTTATAAATCGTTCTTTAAAATATCTTCATAAGTTTCTCTCTTTACCACTACACGGCTCTCGCCGTCACGCACCATAACAACCGCAGGATTGGGAATGCGATTATAGTGGCTCGCCATTGAATAGTTGTAAGCACCTGTTGTGAGCACCGCCATTATGTCGCCGATTTCAGCTTTTTGAAGTTTGACACCCTCGCCCAATAAATCTCCCGACTCGCAGCACTTACCTGCAACTGTTACTACCTCTGTCTTTGGCTCTGACGCTTTGTTGGCAATACAGAAGGTATACTCCGACTGATAAAGAATATATCTTGGATTGTCCGTCATACCGCCGTCAACTGATACATATGTGCGGATATTGGGGATTTCCTTAATACCGCCGACTGTGTAAAGTGTAATTCCCGCTGCTGCTACAATGCTTCTGCCGGGTTCCATCAATATAAAAGGAAGTAATACACCAAGTTCTTCTGTTTTTTTGTGAATAACCTCGCTTACAGCTTCCATATATTTATCATACTCTATGGCATAATCTTCATCTGTATAGGCTACGCCGAAGCCGCCGCCAAGGTTTAATTCTTTGGTTTCTGCTCCTGTTTCGTCCTTTATTACCTTAATAAAATCCATCATTACCTCTGCAGCCTCACAGAAGGGCTTTGCCTCAAACACTTGTGAAGCAATATGGCAATGAATACCGCAGTAGTTGATGTTTTCTGTTTTTACTGCTTTCTTTATTATATCTAACGCCTCGCCTGTTTCTAATGCAACACCAAATTTTGAGTCAATCTGTCCTGTCTTTACAAAATCGTGGGTGTGAGCATCAATTCCCGGCTTAATTCTGAAAAGCACGTTAGCGGTTAATCCTTTTTCCTTTGCCATACGACTGAGAGTTTCTAATTCATACTCATTATCAACCACAAATCTGCCTACGCCGAATGAAAGCGCCATAGCTATCTCGTCAACTGTTTTGTTATTGCCGTGAAAGCACACCTTATCCATAGGAAAGCCTGCAGAATATGCAGTAAATAATTCTCCGCCCGATACCACGTCTAAGCCTAAATTCTCACTTGCCACTATTCGGCACATTTCACGCACGCACATAGCCTTGCTGGCAAAATGTATTCTTCCGTTTCCGCCGTA
>JAZQBQ010000052.1:0-11393 GCA_045545755.1 Congzhengia sp.
CTTTGCCAAAGGAACGGGATGAGAACAATCCCAAAATGTGCAAACTGATTGAGAATATTCGTGACGGAAAGCAGACAACCGAAATTATAGACGATACCCCCGAATTTGCTTTTCGCATCCGTGATATTGATGCACTCCGTCAAGTGCTTAATTCAGAAAAATATTTAAGCGAAAACAGAGATTTGTATGTAACATATATTTTCGGTGCAAGCGGAACGGGAAAAACAAGGAGTATATATCAAAAGCACGATGCGAAAGAAATTTGCAGAATAACAAATTACCGAGCAGGCAAAGGTATAAATTTTGACGGATATTCGGGTCAGGATGTTTTGGTGTTTGAGGAATTTAATTCGCAGATACCCATTGAAGAAATGCTGAATTATCTTGACATTTATCCCCTTAATCTTCCGGCAAGGTATAACGACAGAACTGCGTGCTTTACAAAGGTATATATCACTTCAAACATTTCCCTGTCAGAACAGTACAAGGATGTGCAGATTTATCATCCCGAAACTTGGAACGCATTTTTAAGAAGAATACACAAGGTTTTGGAATATCACAAGGATGGCAGCATTACGGAAAGGAGTGCAAGGATATGAACAGACAAGATAAATACATTTTGGAACGAAATACAAGATTAAAATATCAGTTTTTGCGATTAAAGACAGGCATTTACGAAGTAACACATAAAAAATCATACGCAATAATTGCAGTTACATACATACTTGTTGCCTTGCTGATATGGGGCATATCAAAAATATGCGTCAGTATGGAAATGGCAGATATATTTCAGGCTTTTAACCGCATTGTTTTTCATCTTTTATATCCGCTTTATGCAGTTGCCGGATTTATCGTTATGCTGATTATAATAGGAACTCACAAAGGTGCAAAATCTATAAATGAAAATCTGTGGAGAATCGGTCTGACAAATCACGCAGTAGAATCTCCCCTTTTACTCCGCAAGTATAAACAGGACAGCGAATTTGATATTACCATTATGGAATTTGAGCCTAACGGCATATCACTTTCAGAATGGCAGGACAAACAGGAACGGATTGAAACTGCATTAAATGTGCATATCATAAAGTTTGAGCAAGGCACAAGCAAAAGAAGGATTTTATTATACACCGTATCAGGCAATGAGGGTTTACCCAAAACTGTTTACTGGAAAGAAAACTATTTAAGTGATGAAGATTTTACACTTATTTTCGGTTACAGTATGACAGGGCAGGTTAAAATCAACCTTGCAAAAATCCCTCATATATTGCTTGGCGGTTCGACAGGTTCGGGTAAAAGTGTACTGCTTAAATTACTCATTATGCAATGTATAAAAAAAGATGCAGAAGTATTTATTGCAGACTTCAAAGGCGGTGTTGATTTTCTTCCCGAATGGCACAAAATGTCATATATTATAACGGAAGAAAATACCCTGCTTGAAGTTTTGACAGAGCTTGTAAATGAATTGGAGAACAGAAAACAGGTGCTCAGAAAATACGGTTGTGCAAACATTGGCGAATACAACAAGGTATATGCAAACAAGATGAAAAGAATTGTTTTTGCCTGTGATGAGGTTGCAGAGGTTTTGGATAAAACAGGTCTTTCAAAGGATGCAAAAGAGCTTGTAACACAAATAGAGGGTAAACTCTCCATAATTGCACGACAAGGCAGAGCATTTGGAATACATCTGTTTTTAGCAACTCAAAGACCGGATGCAAACATCTTGACGGGGCAAATACGAAACAACATTGATTTCAGAGTGTGCGGAAGGGCCGACAATGTATTATCTCAAATTATACTCGATAATACAGAAGCAGCAGACAAAATTCCAAAGGAATCACAAGGCTTGTTTATCACGCATGACGGAGTTGTATTTCAAGGCTATTTGTTTGACGAAAAGGCTGTTTTCGTAGAATAAAGGATGTGGCGAATATGGCTTTTGAAATTCAAAATGTGCCAATACATCTTAAAATGACATTGACCGTTAAAGAAGCTGCTGAATATAGTAACATAGGAATAAACAAAATTAATAGTATGCTTCGTTCGCCAAATTGCCCATTTGTGTTGTATGTTGGTACAAAAAAATTAGTAAAACGTAGAGAATTTGAACAATTTATCAGCCAGAAAATTACAATTTAAAACATAACTATTGATAAATTTAAGCCAATGTGATATAATGTTTTATGTTGCATTGGCTTTTTTCTCAACACGAGAAAGGAGCTGAAGTATATGGGCAAAAACCTTAAAGGCAAAGAATGCGGAAAAGGTATCTATCAAAGAAAAGATGGATTGTTTAGCGCAAGATTTGTAAATCAACAAGGTAAACGACAGGAAAAATGTTTTTCCACAGTTCAGGAAGCCCGTAATTGGTTAGAAAAAGCAAAATATGAAGATAAGCATAGCAATGTGTTTGTTCCTGCTGATATGACAGTAGATGAATGGTTTGAATATTGGATAAATCATATCGTTGGCGATTTAGCACCTAATACAAGGCGAAATTACCGGGAAAGATATAAACGAAATATTCAACCAGTTCTCGGTGGCATGAGGCTCTCTGATGTAAAACCATTACATTGTAAAATGGTTTTGAACAATATGGATGAGGATTATGCAGGCTCGACTATAAGACAGACATTTATTGCAATGGGAACTCTTTTCAAATCGGCATTGATGAACGATTTAATTGCTAAACATCCTATGGATGGTGTGAGATACACAAAACCAATTCGTGCAGTAAATGACATCAAGTTTTTAACGGTGGAAGAACAGGAAAAGTTTTTAGAAGCTGCAAAACGGTCACACAATTATAATCAATATGCTTTGATTTTGCAGACAGGACTCCGAACAGGCGAAATGATAGGTTTGACTTGGGATGCGATTGACTTTGAAAAGCGGACACTAACCGTCAATAAAACTTTGGAATACAGACACAAACAAGGTTATTGGCGAGCAGGTCCACCGAAAACACAACAAAGTTACAGGGCCATTCCACTTACAAATCAAGCCTATGAGATTCTAAAAGAAATCGAATCCAAAAAGGGAGAAAGAAAAGAATCTGAAAGTCTGTCACAAACACTTGAATATATTGACAGACGAACCGGGCAAAAGAAAACTCTTGTTATGAAAGATCTTGTATTTATCAACTGGCGAACCGGAGAACCTGCAAAAAACAGTTCATACGATACCCATTTGTATAATCTTTGCGATGAGGCAAATATTAAAAGATTTTGTATGCACGCACTTCGTCATACATACGCAACCCGTGCTATCGAAAGCGGAATGCAGCCAAAACTGCTGCAGCAATTACTCGGTCACGCAAGTATAAAAACAACTATGGACAGATATGTTCATGTGACAGAGGATTCACTTGCAAATGCAGTAAAGCAATTTGAAAACCATTTTTCGTAAAAATGGCGAAGAAATGGCGAAGTAACTACATATTGAATGCTGAAAATACTGATAAATCAAGGAGATGTGATATATAATGAAATTAGGTATAGTCGGTCTTCCCAATGTTGGTAAGTCCACACTTTTTAATGCAATCACTCAGGCAGGAGCAGAGTCTGCCAACTACCCTTTTTGTACTATTGAGCCAAACGTGGGAATCGTTGCTGTTCCCGATGAGCGCTTGGATAGACTCGCTGAAATGTACAACCCCCAGAAGGTAACACACGCAGTTATCGAGTTTGTTGACATTGCAGGTTTAGTTAAGGGCGCAAGCCGTGGCGAGGGTCTTGGTAACAAGTTTTTATCACACATCAGGCAGGTTGATGCAATCGTTCACGTTGTGCGTTGCTTTGAAGATACAAATATCATTCACGTCGAGGGCTCGGTTGACCCTGTTCGTGACGTTGAAACAATTAACTTAGAGCTTATTTTTGCGGATATGGAAATGGTGGAAAACCGCATCGACAAAGTACGCAAAATGGCAAAATCAGGCGAGAAAAAGTATAAAATAGAAATAGAATTTTTAGAAAAACTGTATGCCTTATTAGAAGAAGGTAAGCCTGCTCGTGCGTATGAATTATCAGAAGACGAAGCAGAGTTTATGAAAGAAATCGACCTTTTAACCAAAAAGCCTATTCTCTACGCTGCAAATGTAGCAGAAGACGACTTTGTAAACGGTATTGAGAACAACAATTTTGTAAAGCGCTTAACAGAGTTAGCGGCGACAGAGGGCGCTGAGGTAATGCCTATTTCTGCTAAGATTGAAGAAGATATTTCAGCTTTAGAGCCTGAAGAAAAGGAAGAATATTTACAGGAATTAGGCATCAATGAGTCAGGTCTTGACAGGCTTGTAAAGAAAAGCTACAAGCTGCTCGGTCTTATCAGCTACCTGACCGCAGGCGAGCCTGAGGTTCGTGCCTGGACAATCACAAAGGGTATGAAAGCTCCCCAAGCTGCAGGTAAAATCCACACAGACTTTGAAAAAGGCTTTATCCGTGCTGAGGTTGTGGCATATAATGATTTAATGGAATGCGGCTCAATGGTAGCGGCAAAGGAAAAAGGTCTTGTGCGCTCAGAGGGCAAAGAATATATTGTTGCTGATGGAGATATAATATTGTTTAGATTTAATGTATGATAAGCAAGAATAAGGAGGTTTAATTTTTATGAAAAAAATTATTTGTAAGGTAGAGTATGACACCGAAAAATCAGAACTCATTGCTAAAAATACTTTTGGCACATTCGGCGATAAAGACGGATACGAAGAAAGTCTTTACGTAACCGAGAGCGGCAAATATTTTCTTTACACCGTTGGTGGCGAGGATTCAAAATATCCCGAAGAAAATATTACAAGAATGTCTGCTGTCAAGGCTGACGAATGGCGTAAGGCGCACAATCTGTAAATCTATATTTATTGAAGGCGTCAATAAAAAAAGAAGCACTCCTGTGCTTCTTTTTTTATTTTATTTATAAATCGCCGAATAAGTCGTCCATACAATAAAAGCCTGCAGGCTTTCCTGCCATAAACATACCTGCTTTAACTGCGCCCTGTGCAAAAACCTCACGTGAGGCTGCAGAGTGCGAAAGTGTAATAACTTCGTCGGGTCCTGCATAAATCACATCGTGGTCGCCGACGATTGTGCCGCCACGGATTGCGTGGATGCCGATTTCATTCTTTTCTCTTTGGCGTCGCACGCTCTGGCGCTCGTAGACGAAATTTGCGTCATCACTCATAGTATCTGCTATGGCATCAGCAATGGCAAGAGCTGTGCCGCTTGGAGCGTGGAGCTTTTTGTTGTGGTGCTTCTCAACTATTTCGATGTCAAAGTCTTTTTCCAGTACCTTAGTTGCCATTTTTGCAAGTCTTATTAAAAGATTGATGCCCAATGACATATTCGCCGAGAAAAATACAGGAATTTGGTCTGCTGCTGCTTTAAGCTCTGCCTTTTGCTCAGCGGTCAAGCCTGTTGTAGCAACTACAACGGGAAGCTTCTTTTCCTTTGCAAATTTTAAGATGTTTTCAAAGTTTGAAGGATGCGAAAAATCAATGATAACATCAGCATCAACATCTACGTCTGTATAATCACTGTAGATAGGATAGCATCTCTCTCCCTTTGCCACATCAAAACCGCAGACAATTTCTGCACCATCTATGCTTTCAACAATTTCTGTGATTGCCTTGCCCATACGGCCAAGGCAACCGCTTAAAATAATTTTTGTCATAACTTCACCTGATTACTTAATAAGTCCGCAATCTTTCATTGCTGCCTCAAGTCGTGCATAGGTTGCAGGCGCCATCTCACAAAGAGGGAGACGGAGATGTCCTGCATCAAAACCCATCATATTCATAGCAGTTTTGACAGGAATGGGATTAACCTCGCAGAAAAGTGCCTTTATGAGTTCTAAGTACTTAAACTGAAGAGCACGGCTTCCCTCAATATCGCCGTCTAACCATTTCTGACACAAGTCGTGGGTAGCCTGAGGTGCAACGTTTGATAAAACTGAAATTACACCCTTGCCGCCTAGAGACATTAAAGGAACAATCATATCGTCATTGCCTGAGTACATTGTAAGCTCAGGACAATCTCTGGCAACTTCTGTTGCGTACTCAATGTTTCCGCTTGCTTCCTTAATACCAACAATTCGCTCATCACGAGCCAGTTCCTTTAAGGTAGGAATTGCATAATTCATACCTGTTCTTCCCGGAACGTTGTAAAGGATAATGGGGAGATTTGTCTTCTCAAGCACCTTATCGTAGTGCATTAACAAGCCCTTCTGTGTGGCCTTGTTGTAGTAAGGTGTTGTAATTAAAAGTCCATCAGCACCTAAGTTCTGAGATTCTACGCTTAATTCAACACAGTGAGCGGTATCGTTTGAGCCTGTACCTGCAATAACGGGCACTCTGCCTGCAACACGCTTAACTGCGTAATCAATAACGCTTAAATGCTCACGGTCGGGCATTGTTGCTGCTTCGCCTGTTGTGCCACAGATAACTAAAGCATCGATATTGTTGTCTATCTGGTAGTCAATGATATTTCCAAGTGCCTCAAAATTAACGCCATCCTCATTAAAAGGAGTGATTAACGCTGTAGCTGCACCTGTGAAAAGTGTCTTTCTCATAACTTTCTTTCCTTTCAATTAAGCGTGGTACGCTTCCATTTCGCCCTGTTCTACCATTTCGATATATTTCTGTGCAATCTGTACTGCATTTGTAGCAGCACCCTTTCTGATGTTGTCTGCAACAACCCAGAGGTTTACGCCGTTGTCGAGCGATTCGTCACGACGGATACGTCCAACGTATGTTTCGTTCTTGCCTACGATGTTGCAAGCCATGGGATATACGCAGTTGTCGATATCGTCTTCAACTATTAAACCTGGAGCTGCTTCTAAGCAAGCACGCAATTCATCCATTTCAAAGGGAGTCTTTAACTCTACATTTATAGATTCGCTGTGGCAATCAAATACAGGAACACGAACTGTTGTAGCTGTTATTCTCATAGTGTCGTCGCCCAAAATCTTTCTTGTTTCGTTAACCATCTTCATTTCTTCCTTGGTGTAGCCGTTAGGTAAGAATGAATCAATCTGGGGTAAGCAGTTTGAAAAGATGGGGTGGTTAAACTTCTTGGGTGCTTCGCCGGCAATACCTGCTTTTAAATCATTGTAACCGCCAACACCAGCACCTGATACTGCCTGATATGTTGAGTAAACAATTCTTTCAATACCATACTTTAACTGTAAGGGACGAAGAGCTACCATAGCCTGAATTGTTGAGCAGTTGGGGTTAGCGATAATTCCCTTTGTCTTTTTGATGTCCTCAGGGTTAACCTCGGGAACAACAAGAGGAACTTCAGGGTCCATTCTCCATGCGCTTGAGTTGTCAATTACTAAACAACCCTTGGATGCAGCGATAGGAGCAAATTTCTCACTAGTTGCGCCGCCTGCTGAGAATAATGCGATGTCTATACCGTCAAATGAATCTTCATTTAACTCTTTTACTTCGTACTCTGTGCCCATAAAGGGAAGTTTTGAGCCTGCACTTCTTGCGGAAGCATAAAGTGTGTAGCTACTTGCTGGGAGATTAACCTCCTCCAAAACTTTTAAGAATGTTCTTCCTACCATGCCTGTTGCACCTACAACGGCAATGTTGTACTTCTTCATAATTATATGAACCTCCTGTGAGTAAAATTTACTAACAATAAAAAAACCAAACCCCATTGATAGAAGTTTGGAAAAATTAACATTAAAAAAGTATTTTTTTAACATTAATAGCACTCCGCAATAGCACTCCGCCAAAGCGACAGTTGTACGGATATTGTCCGCACACCCAAGAGTAAATCCTCGGTAGTTTCACCCTTTCGGCGACTTTCCCTTTTGCCCAAAATCACCGAAAACCGATTTCTCCTTTGGGTTACTGATTAAAGACGCGCCTCTATCAATATATAAATAGTATCACTAATTACGCCTTGTGTCAATATTTATTTGAATAAATTGTGAAATTTTTTGAAAAATATCTTGCTAATTTTTGGGATTGGCGGTATAATAAATGCAGTGTATTAAAAATGCGAAAGGAGATTAAATATGGAAGGTATGCAGGGCTTAGGCGGCACAGTTATCTGGCTGGTGGTTATGATAGCGATTTTTTACTTTATGCTTATCAGACCTGAGAACAAAAGAAAAAAACAGACAAAGGCAATGTTAGACGCTTTAAAGGTTGGCGATTCAGTTACAACAATCGGCGGTATCATTGGTAAAGTATTAAAGGTTAAGGATGACAAGGTTTGTATCGAAATCGGCGACAGAACAAGTAAGCATCCCATGACCATCAAGCGTGAAGCAGTAGCTTCAGTTGTTCCTTGTAAAAAGGCTAAGAAGGAAAAAGACATAGATCTTATCGAAGAAACGACAGAAGATGTTGCAGAAGCTACAGAAGCAGCTACAGATGAAAAAGCAGAATAATTCATAAATAATCCCCCTGCCGAATATTTTAAAATATAGTCATCGGAGAGTCGAACTTCTTGTGGTTTAAAAATGGAAATTTTGCATAATACTGCAGAAAACTCTGCAAATATACGTCAGTATTATTTTTGAATTTTCTTTGTCTTATATCAAAATTTCCTATTTTTAAACTCTGCGACCTTATGCGCAAGAAAATTTAAAATGATTTCAATGCGAAGGACGAAGATAGACTGACGCCTATCAAGGACGACAAATTAATAGCATTAAAATTTAACAAGCATAAGGCATAAGCAGTTCGACTCTCCGATGACTAAGTATTCGGCAGGAGGTTTGTTTGTATGTACGAAAATATTAAAACAGTAGAATCAGGCGGTATATCAGGTGTTGCCACAGGTTTTTTAAAAGGGGCGGCTATCGCTACAATATTTACCTTAGCGGTGTTTGTGGTTTTTGCCTTGCTTTTATCTTATACGCCATTGGCTGAGGAGACAATTCCCTTTATTGCCTTGATTACTGAAGGGTTAGGGGCGGCAATTTCAGGCTTTGTCCCTGCCAAAAAAACAGGCAGAAACGGCGTTGTGACTGGTGCTGTCTGCGGAATTTTATACATACTGATTATCTGGATTTGCGCATCAGTTACATCTGACGGGTTATTTTTAGACCCACACATTTTCATTATGGCAGGAATTTCTGTACTGATGGGTGCTATAGGCGGAATTTTGGGCGTAAATCTTAAACGAGATAACAAAAAGAAAAGATAACGCTTTTTGCGTAACAGTAAAACTAAACAGTTTATGTTAAGCGAAAGCCTATGCTTTCGCTTATTTTATTACTAAGGAGGCGACTTTATGTTTAAAGTAGCAATCGACGGACCATCAGGTGCCGGAAAAAGCACAATTGCAAAGACAGTAGCACGCACATTAGGCTTTGTGTATATTGACACAGGCGCAATGTACAGAACGGCAGCACTGGCTTGTCTTAACGAAAACGTAAGCATAAAGGAAAATCCCGAAAAAGCTATTGAAATCGTAAACAACATATCTATTGATATTGACTATATAAATGGTGAGCAGCACATATTCTTAAACGGCTGCGACGTATCCGACAAAATCCGTACCCCTGAGGTTTCTATGGGGGCATCAAGCGTTTCTGCAATCGGTAAAGTTCGAGAAAAGCTGGTAAGCCTACAGCGTGAGCTTGCAGGAACAAAAAACGTAATCATGGACGGCAGAGATATTGGCACTCACGTGCTTCCTGATGCGGATGTGAAAATTTTCCTAACTGCAAGTGCAAAGGTCAGGGCCGAGCGCAGATATAAAGAGCTGATAGAAAAAGGAATGCAAGTTTCATTTGAGGATGTGCTCGCAGACATTATAAAGCGCGACCTGCAGGATGAAACAAGAGAGGTTTCTCCCTTAAAGCAGGCGGCGGACGCTGTACTTGCCGACACCTCGGAGCTGACCTTCGATGAGAGCGTAGCATTAGTGCTTGATTTAATAAATAACAAAAGAAGTGTGTGATATTATGTATCCGATAATTAAATTTATAGTAAAGTTATTTTGTAAAATAGTGTTTTTTGTGAGAGTTGAGGGAGAGGAAAATATCCCCAAGGATGGCGCAGCGATACTCGCTGCAAACCACACAAGTCTGTGGGACGCGCCCGTAATCCTAACTGCAACTCGCCGCCCAATGCGTACAATGGGCAAGGCAGAGCTTTTTGAAAATAAGCTCTTGGCACCCTTTCTTCGTATGGCAGGGGCATTTCCTGTTAAGCGAGGAACTGCTGACCTTACAGCTATCAAAACTGCGCTAAAAACACTAAAAGACGGAGGAATTTTTGCAATATTTCCCACAGGCACGAGAGTAAAAGACGGCGACGGCGATGCCAAAGCAGGCGTAGCGCTAATTGCATCAAAATCAGGTGCACCCGTTATACCCGTTGCAATCCGTGGCGGATACAGAATATTCAAGAGAGTTACAATCCACGTAGGACAACCTCTATACATAAAGAAGGAAAACGGCACAAAGCCCTCATCTGAAGAATTAAAGCTTTATGCTGATGCAATACTTAATAAAATAAACTCTTTAGGAGTGTAGCTATGAGCGTAACAGTAGCAAAGACGGCGGGGTTCTGCTTTGGCGTTGCCCGTGCCGTAGATATAGTTGAAAAGTGCTGCGAGGATAAAGATAACCGCTACTACACACTAGGTCCTATTATCCACAACCAGCACGTTGTAGACGAGTTTGCCAAAAAAGGCATTTCTCCTGTTGAAAGCATTGATGAAGTGCAAGACGGCGAAAAGCTCATAATCCGTACCCACGGCGTAGGTAGGGAAATCTACGAAAAATTAAAAGAAAAAAATGTTGAAATCATAGATGTAACCTGCCCCTTTGTAAAGAAAATTCACAACATCGTGGAGCGTCATTACAACGAGGGTTACAAAATCGTCATCATAGGCGACAAAAGCCATCCTGAGGTTATAGGCATTAACGGCTGGTGTGATAACACCGCTGCGATTTTTGCCACACCCGAGGAGGCAGAGCACGCAAGCCTTGAAGAAAAGGTTTGTGTGGTGGCTCAGACTACGTTTGTGCAGGAAGTTTTTAAAAAAATTGTAACTTTTTTAAAAAAGACTTGCAATGACATAGTGATATTTGATACAATATGTAATGCAACTGAAGAGAGGCAGGCGGAAGCTTTTGAGCTAGCAAGCGAATCAGACGTTATGATTGTGCTTGGCGGAGTTAACAGCTCAAACACTCAAAAGCTCTATTCTATTTGCCGTAGCGTGTGTCCTACCGCATACTGCTTAGAGCGTATAGACGACCTACCGCAAGGTTGCGATTTTGACTCAAAAAGAGTTGGAATTACTGCAGGTGCCTCTACTCCTGCGGTCATAATAAAGGAGGCTATTGGTAAGATGGAAAATTTTGAAAGCTTTGAAGCCTTGATGGAAGAGTCTTTAAAAACTCTTAACACAGGCGACATCGTAAAA
>JAZQBQ010000053.1:0-19999 GCA_045545755.1 Congzhengia sp.
GAATAATGCTTAAAATAGTAGAAAAAGCAAAAATTTATTTCGCTATTCCTTTAGTGCTCATTTTGTTGGGTGTAGTTTTCTTCGCTGTAAACGGCGGTTTCGTTCAGGACGTTGACTTTGCAGGCGGTATGACAATGTACGTCGATATGGGAAAAGAAGCAGACCTTGGCGAGATTGCAAAGGTTGTAGAAGGTGCTGACCCCTCAATCAAAAGCCCCAACGTACTCAAATCTGATGGCAATGTTGTTATTATCCAGACAACTCCTATCGAGCGTGATGTAAGAGATAAAATACAGACCGCTTTAGTAGATAAGTATGGCATTGACAGAAATACAGCATTTATTCAGATTGAAGACGTTACTGCGACAATGGGTGCAGAACTCAGAAGTCAGGCATTAACCGCAGCTTTGGTTGCTTGTCTCTTGATGTTCTTATACATCGTAATAAGGTTCGAGTTCTTTACAGGTCTTTCTGCAGTAATCTGTCTTATTCACGACGTATTGATAATGCTCACATTCTATGCAGTATTCAGAATTCCTATGAACGCAAACTTCATTGCTGCTATGCTCACAATCATCGGTTACTCTATCAATAACACAATCGTTGTATTTGACCGTGTTCGTGAAAATCAGGGCAAAGCAATGAGAGATTTAAAATCTCTAGTTAATACAAGTGTAGGTCAGACATTAAAGCGTTCTATATACACAACACTTACAACAATCGTTCCTGTTGTTCTGTTATACGTTTTGGGCGTTGATTCTATCAAAGAGTTTGCACTTCCCCTTATGGTAGGTTTACTTGCCGGAACTTACTCCAGTGTGTTCTTAGCAGGTTCTGTATGGGCAGGTCTTAAATCTTTAGTTAAGAAGAAAAAATTGGCTAGAAGATAATAAGTATTTAAAGTGGCAGAGTAATCTGCCACTTTTTATTATGCAAAAAAGAGAGTCCGCATTTACTGCAGGCTCTCCCATTCTTCGTATAACAATAATAATTTGTCGTTAAGCTCTTCTATTTCTTTTGTAAGCTCAGCACATTTCACATAGTCAGAAGTATTCTCAGGCAATAGCAATTCTCCATTGAGATTTTCTATTGTTTCTTCTGTCTGAGCAATTTCCGTTTCTAACCTTTCAATTCTGTTTTTACGCTTGCGTTCATTCGCTGCATTTTTCTTCTTTAAAAGGTACTCCTCTTTTTCACTTGAAACCTTTACTGTTTCTCTCGTTCTTTCATCAGAAACCACATTTGCACTTTTTTCCAGGTAATATGAATAGTTTCCCTGATAGTTTTCAAGTTTTTTGTTGTTAAGACGCAAAATCCTGTTTGAAAGTTTGTTTATAAAATATCTGTCGTGAGAAATTGCAAATATTGTGCCCTGATACTTTTCCAAGGCATCCTCCAACATTTCACGAGAATTGATGTCTAAGTGGTTTGTCGGTTCGTCTAAAAGCAAAAAGTTTGCATGCTTTAACATAAGCTTTAAGAGCATCAATCTTGCACGCTCTCCGCCTGACAGCTCTGATATATACTTAAAGGCGTCATCAGCCTTAAATAAAAAGCCTGCCAACGCATTGCGGACATCAGTAATTGTTAGTTCAGGAAAATCGTCTGCCACCTCATCAAACAAGGTCTTGCTATAATCAAGAGTCGCCTGCGTCTGGTCAAAGTAGCCTACATCGACGCTTGCTCCAATTTTTATTTCACCTGTGTCGGGTTTTTCCTTATCTATCAGCAATTTAAAAAGCGTCGTTTTTCCGCAGCCGTTATCGCCTAATAAAAACACCCGCTCTCCTCTTCTGATAAGAAGGTTAAGGTTAGAAAACAACCTGTTCTCGCCAAAGGATTTTGAAAGATTTTTAACATCTAAAACTTCATTTGCGCCTGTTCTTGTTATTTCAAAACGTGGTTTGATATTATCTAACTCCTCTTTTGGTATAACAAGAGTTTCTTTCAAGCGGTCTACTGACTTTTGCTTGTGTTCAGCAGTTTTTATATTACGCTCACGATTCCAGCGTTTCTGCTGCTCTATAATACCCTCTATACGTTTTATTTCACGCATAGTATTTTCGTACTTTCGTTCTATATACTTTTCATTTTCCTCTTTTAGCTTTAGGTATCTTGTATAATTACCATCAAATGTAGTCAAATGCTGATATTCAAGCTCAAAGGTCTTATTTGTTACCTTATCTAGAAAATATCTGTCGTGGGAAATAACAATAAATGCTCCCTTATAATTTGCAAGGAAGTTCTCGAGCCACTCAACAGACGCAATATCTAAATGGTTAGTAGGCTCGTCTAAAAGCAAGAGATTTGAGCCACCGAGCAATATTTTACATAGGCATACACGTGTTTTTTGTCCGCCACTGAGCAAAGAAAAGGGCTTGTCCAAATCATCTTCTGAAAAACCCAGTCCTAAAAGACTGGAACGCGCTATATTTTTGTAAGTATAGCCGTCCTTTTCTTTATATTCTTCGGTAAGTCTGTGAAGTTTGTCTGCATTTTCTTCAGCATTGCCTATACCCGCCTCAATATCACCTGTTAACTCAAGCATTCTTTCTTCCATCTCTTTAAGATGTGAAAAAACTGTAAGAACTTCCTCATAAACACTCAAATCAGAATCAAGTCCTACGTGCTGCTCAAGGTAGCCAACGTTTGTACTTTTAGGTAAAAACATTTCACCGCCGTCGCGGGTATCACCCTCTAAAATCATTTTAAAAAGAGTTGTTTTACCGCAGCCGTTAACACCAATAAGCCCGATTTTATCATGTTCTTCTACGGAGAAAGAGACATTTTCAAAAAGGCAACGTTCACCAA
This sequence comes from Congzhengia sp., assembly GCA_045545755.1. Classification (GTDB taxonomy): domain Bacteria; phylum Bacillota; class Clostridia; order UBA1381; family UBA9506; genus Congzhengia. The sequence goes on from JAZQBQ010000053.1 coordinate 2,812, forward strand.
AGTATTTATTCACTTTTGATAAACTAAGTAAACTCATCGTTAAACCTCTACTACTTCAATTCCTGTTACTGCTTCATCAACCAATCTGTCAAAATCAAGTAACCTTTCAGATTTCTTGATATTTTCAAGCTTAGGCTTTGTTAAAGGATGTCTGGGTGTAAATATAGTACAACAATCCTCATAAGGTAATGTGGATGTTTCAAAAGTATCAATCTGTCTTGCTATTGTTATAATTTCTTCTTTATCCATACCTATAACAGGACGGAACACAGGCATTGTAACAATTTCATTTGTTACATACATAGCCTCAACTGTCTGGCTTGCAACCTGACCGATGCTCTCGCCTGTAACTAAAGCTTTTGCTCCATTTTTTTCGGCAACCTTTTCTGCAATAGCCATCATAAATCTGCGCATAATTATTGTTAACTGTTCAGAGGGGCATTTTTCCTTTATTGCAAGCTGAATATCTGTAAAGGGCACGATATGAACCTTCATACCGCCTGTGTATTTACCAAGCAATTTTGCAAGTGTCAAAACCTTATCCTTTGCTCGTTCACTTGTATAGGGATGTGAGAAAAAGTGGACAGATTCAAGTCCAAGACCACGTTTTGCACACATATAACCTGCAACAGGGCTGTCAATACCACCTGACAGGAGTAAAACTCCCTTTGAATTTGAGCCGACAGGCATACCGCCAAGTCCTTTTTCGCGTTTACAGTAAACATATATATTTGTTTCTCTTACTTCTGCAGTAACAAGCTTTTCGGGATTTTTTACATCTACCTCAATACCGGGAAAGCTTTCGTACAAGTGTCCGCCTAATTCCATACAGATTTCAGGAGATGTCATATGATATTTTTTGTCCGCACGCTTTGCTTCCACTTTAAATGTTTTAGCATTTTCAAGCTCCTCACGCAGACATTCTACTGCCTGTGATTTTAATTCTTCGAAGTCCTTTGATAAAACATAGGCCTTAATTATTGCCACAATACCAAACACTTTTTTAAGGCTTTCTACCGCTTCGTCAATTACCGAAGGGTCTGCCATATCAACGTATATTGTTGCCTGAGCACGCCATACTTCTGCCTTGTTGGGGCGAAGTGCTCCTTTTATGTTCTTTATAAGCAAATCTTCAAAAGCGTGACGGTTTAAGCCTTTTAAAATTATTTCTCCGTATTTTACTAATATAATCTGTTTCATAATTACTCTCCTCAAGAATTTTTAGCCTGTATAGAATCTATGTTTTTACATACATACATTACTCGCTCGCTACACTCGTTTGCAGGATTTCCTGTAAAGTCATTGAGCTTTTCAACTATACAAAAGCCGTTTGACTCAAGGGCTTTTGTGATTTCATCGTCGCTATAAGCCCTTTCTGTATGTACCTCGTCAAATCTGGAATAACGCTCCCTTTCCTTTACAAAAAAGGTCAGGTAAAAGTCACAAAGCTTTTCTTCTTCCACATAATTATTTTCCCATGCGTAGAAGATTTCTTCGTTATCAAAAGTGAATATATTATCTGCAAGTACATTTTTAAATTTATACTCGGTGTTTATGTCAAATATAAGCAATCCGTGTGGCTCTAAGTAGTTGTTGCACAATCTGAAAGTTTTATATAAACTTTCATCGTCCAAAAGATAGTTAACACTATCCAATGAGCATACAATAGCGCCAACCGTGCCATAAAGCTCAAAATCCTCCATAGGCTGGTTAAGAAATAATGTCCCGGGGTTTTTCTCCTGCGCCATCTGGAGCATTTCAGCCGATGCATCTGCACCTATCATTTCATAACCTTTTTCTGCTAGCTTCTTAGTTAAAGTTCCGGTGCCACAGGCAAGATCTAAAACTATATTATTTTTAATATTATATTTTTTAATTTTAGCATCTACAAGGTCTGCGATTTTACTGTAAGGAACATCCTCCATTAACACATCGTAGATTTCGGCAAACTTACTGTATGCTTCCATTTCAGTCATCCTTTTTTACTTCTTCCCAATACTTTTTGATGGCATTTTCGTTTTTATTATCACAAGGAGTATAGTACTTTCTGCCACGAAGCTTTTCGGGAAGATATTCTTGTTTTACATAATGTTTTTTGTAATTATGGGGGTATTTATAATCAATGCCGTGTCCCAGCTTTTGCGCTCCGCCATAGTGAGAATCTTTAAGATGCGCCGGTATTTCTCCGGCCGTACCTGCTTCAATATCTGCCATAGCTGCATCAATTGCACAAATAGCAGAATTAGATTTAGGAGCAGTTGCAAGAACTAAAGCCGCTTGTGCTAAAGGTATTCTTGCCTCAGGTAAACCCAACTGCAGTGCACTGTCTACACAGGATTTAACAATTGTTGCTGCCATAGGATAGGCAAGGCCTATATCTTCTGAGGCTATAACCATTAACCGTCTGCAAGCAGATGCTAAATCTCCTGCCTGTAAAATTCTTGCTAAATAGTGTATTGCCCCATCAGGGTCACTTCCACGAATTGATTTTTGAAAACCTGACAGCACATCGTAATGGCTATCACCGTCTCGATCGTGACGAAACGCTTTTTTTGCAGCCGCCTGCTCTACCATCTCGATAGATATTTTTATAATTCCATCAGGGGTGTCGCCTGCTGCATTTACGCACAATTCCAATGTGTTTAGCGACTTTCTCACGTCGCCGCCACAGGTTTGAGCTATAGCAACAAGAGCACCTTTTTCAAATTTGATTTTTGCGCCCAGCTCTTTTTCTAAGATTTTAACACCACGCTTTATCGCCTTTTCTACGTCTTCCTTTTCCAAGGGTTTAAACTCAAATACGGAAGAACGGCTTAAAATTGCATTATATACATAAAAATAAGGATTTTCTGTAGTGCTGGCAATAAGTGTTACCGAGCCGTTTTCTATAACTTCCAAAAGTGATTGCTGCTGCTTTTTATTGAAGTTCTGAATTTCATCTAGATACAAGAGGACACCGTTTTCACTGCCGATTGAACCGATATCGCCTATAATTGCTTTGATGTCGGACACGGAAGCATTGGTGGCATTGAGCTTATAAAGACGCTTGTTGCACATTTTGGCAGCAATATTTGCCATTGTTGTCTTTCCTGTACCTGAAGGTCCGTAAAAAATCATATTTGATATTTTACCTGATTTTATAATTTTATATAAAAGCTTATCAGTGCCAATCAAGTGACTCTGTCCTACAAAATCCTCTAATTTGTCAGGTCTTATTCTGTCTGCCAAGGGATTTAACATTATGCCACCTCCTTATTTTTAAAAAAGGTCTGCCAAACTATTTGTTTTACAGACCTTTTTGTTCTTATTTCTTTTTTGTTGCGATAACAACCTTACGGTTGGGTTCTTCGCCTACACTATATGTTTCAACGTCGTTATTTGACTGCAATGTTGCGTGGATAATTCTTCTTTCGTTTGAATGCATAGGCTCAAGTGTAATTTTTCTGCCTGTGCGAACAACTGTAGAAGCAAGATTCTTTGCAAGCTTGATTAATGTCTGCTCACGTCTTGCTCTGTAGTTTTCAACATCCAATATAACCTTAACATACTCAACATCGCCCTTATTAACACAAAGGTTTGTTAAATGTTCCAAAGAATCAAGTGTATCTCCACGCTTACCAATGATAATGCCTAAGCTATCACCAATAAGGTTAATTCTCATAATTTTGCCTTCACGCTTGATGTCAAAATCAACTTTCATACCCATTGTGAAGAACACATCGTCCAAAAAGCTGCGTGCACGCTCTTCAAGATTTACATCGGCTGTAACGCGAACAACAGCTTCCTTAGCACCAATACCAAACAAGCCTCTGCTGCCTGAATCAAGTACTTCTACTTTTACATTGCTTCTGTCAAGTTTTAACTGTGCAATGGCTATTTCTATCGCTTCGTCAACGGTTTTTGCCGTGATTTCTACGCTTTTACTCATATTAAACTACCTTTCTTATTTCTTTTTCTTTTTGCGTTCCCTGAAGTGTTTTTCATCTTCAGATATTATTGTGGGAACTTCAACTGTCAAAACCTTATTCAAAACAAACATCTGTGCAATCTGGAATAAGTTAGATATTGTCCAGTAAAGACCTAAACCTGCAGGAAGCGTTATTGCAAACCAAGCTGTCATAAACGGGAATATCATATTCATAGTCTTCATACTGCCTGCTGCATCAGAGTTTACATTTGTCCCGCTTATTTTAGCAGAAATTACAGATACTAAATATGTTGTAAAGCCTGCTAAAACAGGAATTAATACATAATGCCAGTTCTGCATAATAAAGCTGATGGTGGGAGTAACAGACAAATCAAAACCAAAAAAGTCAAAGTTGATAAGTGCGCTTTCATTCACAACATCACTTAATTTGTCCATTGAGCCACTCATATTTTTTGCAAGACCAATCTGATCCATAATTCTCGAAAATTCTAACGTTTCGCCGGTTAAACGCTCGTTTATGATTTCGATAGTTTCTCTTGACAACATCATTACGTAGCTCATAGGTTTTCTGATGATGTTGTAAAGAGCAATAATTACAGGAAACTGAATGAGCATAGGAAGACATCCACCCATAGGGTTTACGCCTGCTTCCTGATAGAGCTTCATTGTTTCCTGACTTAACTTCTCTTTATCCTGAGCATACTTCTCCTGAAGCTTCATAAGTCTGGGTTGTATAGCCTGAGTCTTTTTCATTGATTTTTGCTGCTTGATGTTTAACGGAACCAAAATCAATTTTATTATAATAGTGAACAAAATGATTGTCCAACCATAGCTTCCGACAAACGTGTAGATACCGCGAAACAGGTATCCTAAAGGAACGTTAATAATATCAAAAACAGAGTTCAAGACTTTCCTCCTTACATAAAAAAGGCTTAATTTTCTTTCTCAACAGGGTCAAATCCACCTTTTCCGAATGGATTGCAACGAAGAATTCGCCATATAGCCATAGCACCGCCTCGCAGCACACCCTTTTTCTCTATTGCTTCTATTGCATAGTTAGAGCAAGTGGGATAAAATCTGCAACAGGGTTTTTTAAGTGGCGATATTCTTCTTTGGTAAAATCTGATAATACAAATTAAAACCTTTTTCATAACAAACACTTTCACAAAGCTACTTTAAAAGCTTTGCACGATTAAACATAGAATAAACAATTTTTGACGCATCATCATAAGAATCAATCGCAAGGCTTCCCTCTCTGGCTGAAATTATAATATCGTAACCCGACACTATATTTTCTTCTAAAAGTCTGTAGCTTTCGCGAAGTAATCTTCTTAAACGGTTGCGTCTTACTGCCTTGGCAAGCTTTTTGCCAACGCGAAACCCAAGTCTGTTCATATCAAGACCATTGGGTAAATAATATAATGTAAAAAATTTGTGGTATGACCTTTTTCCAAGTCTATATACTTTTAGATACTGTTCGTTTTTGTTTAAGCTAATTGTTTTTTTCATAATTGATTTAATTATGAATAAAGTCGCTTGAGCGTGCCCAAGCGACTAAATGTTCATAAATTACTTATGCAGATAATACTTTTCTGCCCTTCAGTCTTCTTCTGGCTAAAACCTTTCTACCAGAGCGAGTGCTCATTCTGTTTCTGAAGCCATGGTCCTTTTTTCTTTTTCTTCTATTGGGCTGATATGTTCTAAGCAAAGTGCTACACCTCCTGATTTTCTAATAAAGCACACCACAATTAATTTAACTACGTATCCTCAAATATTATACATAATTTACCCTATGTTGTCAATACTTTTTTTACAAAATATTTGCATTTTTTCTTTGTTAATAAAAATTGAATTTTTACAAATAAGTACTTGTTATACTTTGGTATGTTTGCTATAATTATGTAGGTATATAATTTATTAATATATTTGGAGGTAAATATGCGTATTGATTTATCTTGCCCCGTTGAAAACCGCGGCAGCATAGTAAAAACTAATTCCGAAACAGGAGAACAGTATCTTTTGCTGAAACTTTTAAACATCAGCGAAAAAATCATTACATCTGTTAACTTTAATGTAAAGGTTTATGACGAAAATGGCGCAGATCTTGCAACTATCCCCGTAGAATTTATGGAGTTAGAAGCTGAACCTAAAACATTGTTTGCAGAAAACAAAGCTATTTCTTTAGCCGAAATTCCCAACGCAAAGAATTTTGTCATCGAGGTAACACACGCCACTTTTATAGATGAAGAACCCTACGTTCCTTCTGAAGAAAATACAGTAGATGTAGACAGCAAAGAAGCATCTGTAGATGATGTTATTGCTCTTCGTGAGATTGTTCCTGATGCTGTATGCTTTGCCGAAGAAAAGGACGACCATTGGAAATGCGTGTGCGGCAGACCTAACTTTATTGATTCTGAAAACTGTGTTCGCTGTGGCAGAGAAAAAGATGAAACATTAGCAAAGTTTTCATCAAAGGAATCGCTCGAAAACACAGTGACAGAAATCAAGGAAGCAGAAGAACAGGCCGCTCTAGAAGCAGAAGCAGCAGCCGTTGCTGAGCTTGAAGCTAAAAAAGCAAAACGGAAAAAAACTCTTGTTTTTTCAGGTATTGTTGTTGCAGGATTAATTGTCCTTGCAGCCTTAGGATTTTTCGGCAGAATACTCTACTACAATATCGCCGCAAATCAGGCGTTAAAAGCCGGCGACTACACAAAAGCGTATGACTACTATCTTAAATCCGGCAGCAGTAAAATAAGTGAAGTTGCAGACTTAGCACGCGGCAACACTCCAGCTAACCTTATGTTCCAAGGTGGCATCTGCACAGAAGACAATGAAAACCTTTATTTCCTTGCACTAGACAACGAAACATATCACTTTAACCTCATTAAAGAAAACAAGAAAACCAAGGAAAAAGAAATTCTTACAGATTCAGCCATTGGCTCTTTATGCGCAGTAGGTGACTATATTTACTTTATGGATGCCGAAACATCAGGTGTGAAGAGAATTACAAAAGACGGCAAAAAAATCGACAATATTTTAGACACAGCAGTTAAACATATTGATGTTGTGGGTAATACTCTGTACTATATTCAACTCGACTACGACAACCCCAACAACTTAACTTTGGAACAGTGTCAGACATTAGCAGCCCAGGGTCAGATGAAATCTTTTGACAGAATTTACAAAATGGACATAAACACAAAAAAAGACACCCTTGTGAGCGAGACTGCTGTACAGACTTGCGCTATATACGGCAACCGTATTTATTACCTCACATCAGGCGAAGACGTATGGGAATCAGGACATTTGTGGTCAATGGATTTAAATGGTAAAAAGGCAGAGGCTGTTATATCATCCCCCGTGGCAACATTTATGATTAAGGATAACTTTTTATACTATGTACCTTTATACAGCGAATCATTAAAGGGTTCTGAAATCACATCTGTTGAAGGACTTGACTACAGATTGTTACAAGTTGATTTGTCAACAAACGAAACAGTTGAGATGAATACAGAATTTATGACATTGTATCTTAACCAGACAGATGATGCCATATTGTCTGTTGTTGTAAATCGTTCCCAGTATATAGACTACTACAATTCCATGTTTACAGGAGAAGGAGATGCAGAAGAGCCTTCATATTCAATTATCTCAACCAGTCTTGAAAACGGCTCATACAAATATCTTGTAACAGGAGACGTGCAGATATTTAACGTATCAGGCGATGAAATTATCTGTTATCTCACAAGCAACGGTTTATGCAGAATGAAAACCGATGGTTCAAACTTTGAGCCTATCTATGCCGACGGCACATCAAATGCTCCCAAACCAACCGACGACTCTGAGTTGTCGGAAGATTTACAGGAATTGGTTGATGATACGAACAATTCTAAGGCTCAATAACGTATAAATATCTCATTCGTGGGTAAAATTAAATTAACCTCACAAAATAACGTAGGTAAAAAACCTATCCCTTTTTCAAAAAAGAAAACTCGGAAGAATTTAGTCTTCCGAGTTTTCTTTTATATTGAACAATTTGTACGCATTTTTCCAATATATCATTTCATATTCTTCTTTTGTAAGTCGGAGTTTCTTTAAGCAATCCATTTCAAACTTATGATTTGATAACGGATAGTCTGTGCCAAAAAGCACCTTATCTGCACCGTGTGCACGGATTATTTCCTTTGCCTCCTTAGGCTTCATAAACCGAGTAGAACTTGAAGTATCAAGATAAAGATTTTTTCCCACAAGACACTCCTTTGCCTGCTCCCACTCGCTGTAACCGCCAAGATGCGCCCCTATAAAAGTAATTTGAGGAAAAGCCTCCATAACGCGCAAAAGCCTTACAGGAGATGCACCATTGTTAGTTTTGTCGCCAAGATGAATTAATACAGGAAGCTTAGAGCCAATACATTCAAACATTCTCATAGCTTTTTCTTCGTCTATTTTAAATCCTTGAAATATGGGGTGGAACTTTAATCCGGAAAGTCCCAAATCAATTATGCGCTGAATTTCAGCTTCCATATTTTCATAATCAGGGTGCAATGTACCAAGACCGATTACGTGCTCACTTAAAAGATTCGAAACGTAGTTGTTTATCATTTCAACCTGTGTTGGCTTAGTCGCTGTTGCGCAGAGGACAAGCTTATCAATATTATTTTCTTTTGCGCTGTCAATAAGATGGATAAGTCTACCATCCGAGACCGCATCAATACCATAATATTTTTCTAAATTTTGCGTAGCCTTGATTACTATTTTTTCATCAAAGGCATGTGCATGGACATCTACTACTCTTTTTGCCATTGTTACCACCTGTATAAAAATTAAGGCACCGCGTCATGCGGCGCCTTAATTAATCTAAAATAATTATCTCTGTACTCTACCTGAACCATCGCCACCAACGAGGTTTTCAACGTCACTTCTTGAAACGAGGTTAAAATCTCCGGGGATTGTGTGCTTTAATGCTGATGCCGCAACACCAAACTCTAAAGCGTCCTTGAAGTTCTTACCATCTAAGAAGCCGCAGATTGTGCCGCCTGCAAAGCTGTCGCCGCCGCCTACACGGTCAACTATAGGGCAAACTCTGTATTCCTTTGAGTGATAGAATTCTTTTGTATCTCTTGAATAGATGCAAGCTGACCAGCCGTTATCAGAAGCGCTGTGACTTACACGAAGTGAACTGATAACATATTCAAAGTTGAACTTATCTACCATCTGTTTGAAGATGTCTTCGTAACCTGCGAGCTCTAAATCGCCACTTGTAACATCTGTGTTACCAGGCTTGAAGCCTAATACTTTTTCGGCATCTTCTTCGTTACCGATACATACATCGACGTACTGCATAAGGTTTGTCATAACCTTCTGAGCTTTTTCGCTTGACCAGAGTTTCTTACGGAAGTTAAGGTCAACAGAAACCTTTACACCGTGCTTTTTCGCTGCCTGTAAAGCATTTTCTGTTAATTCTGCTGCTGCGTCACTTACTGCAGGCGTGATGCCAGTAAAGTGGAACCAGTCAGCGTCAGCAAATATAGCATCAAAATCAAAATCTTCAGCAACAGCTGTAGAAATCGAAGAATGCGCTCTGTCATAAACTACATTTGAAGCACGCATAGCTGCGCCCGTTTCCAAGAAATAGATACCTAATCTTTCCCCGCCTTTTGCAATATGCTTTGTGCATACATTGTGTTTACGAAGTGCTGCTACTGCACATTCGCCGATAGGGTTTGCAGGAACTTTTGTAACGAACGATGCGTCGTGGCCATAGTTTGCTAAAGATACAGCAACATTTGCTTCACCGCCGCCATAGCATACATCAAATTCATCTGCCTGAATAAACTTTTCATGTCCGGGGGTTGATAATCTGAGCATTATTTCGCCCATTGTAACTACTTTTGCCATTTATTTTTCCATCCTTTCAAGTGATTCTTTTACAAAAAAGCTTCCGCCTATTGCAACTACCTTATCAAACGCAAGAAATTCATCGATGTTGTTTCTGTCAACGCCACCGGTTGGTATGAACTTTATCTGCGGGAATGGTCCTGCCAAAGCCTTGAGTGCAGGCAAACCACCATAGATATTAGCAGGAAAGAACTTGACTGTTGTTATTCCAAGTTCCAATGCCTGCATAATTTCAGTAGGTGTAACACATCCCGGATAATAAGGGATATTTTTTTCTTTACACAATTTTGCAACACTTACCGACAATCCGGGGGAAACTATGAATTTCGCACCGGATTCAATAGCTTTTTTGCACTGTTCCTCATTGATAACAGTTCCTGCGCCAATATTCATCTCAGGATATTTTTCACTTGCTAACTTGATTGCTTCTGCAGCACAAGCAGTTCTGAATGTTATTTCAGCACAATTAATGTCGTTATTTTTTAAAGCAGGAAGAATCTTATCAACCTCTTCAAGCTCTTTAATAACAACTACAGGTATAAATTTATCCATTGTCATCTCTCCTTTTAACCTTCGATAATTTTCTTTGTGTCTCTTGCAATTGTAAGTTCTTCGTCTGTAGGAACAACGAATATCTTTACATTTGAGTCATCAGCTGAGATTTCAGCATCAACGCCGCGAACGTTATTTTTAGCTTTATCAATTTTGACTCCCATAAATTCGTGACCTTCTAAAATTTTCGCTCTTACAGCAATATCGTTTTCGCCTACACCGCCTGCAAACGTGATAACATCTACACCACCCATGATTGAAGCGTATCTGCCGATATAACCTTTTACGCTATGAACAAACATTTCAAGAGCAAGCGCAGCACGCTCGTTGCCTTCGTCTGCTGCAGCACTCAAATCACGGAAGTCGGATGAAACGCCTGAAATACCTAAAACACCTGATTTTTTATTTAAAATATCATCAATCTCTGCAACCGAAACACCTTCGTTTTTAGCTAAGAAAGGGATAATAGCAGGGTCAATAGAACCTGAACGTGTACCCATCACAAGCCCCTCTAAAGGAGTAAGTCCCATTGATGTGTCTACTACTTTACCACAATCAACTGCTGCGATTGAAGAACCATTACCCAAGTGGCAGGTAATAATTTTTAATTCTTCAATAGGTTTACCAAGCAATTCTGCAACCTTGTGTGAAACGTAGTTGTGAGATGTGCCGTGGAAACCGTATCTTCTTATTTTGTATTTTTCATAATATTCGTAAGGAATGCCGTACATATAAGCTTTTTTAGGCATTGTTTGATGGAACGCTGTATCAAATACACCAACATTGGGAACACCAGGCATAGCTTCTTCACAGGCTGCAACACCTGTTAAGTTTGCAGGATTGTGCAGTGGAGCCAACGGATTACATTCTTCAACCGCCTTTTTAACCTCGTCTGTAATAAGCACGCTGCCGCTGAAAAATTCTCCACCGTGCACCAATCTGTGACCAACCGCTGAGATTTCACTCATATCAGCAATAACGCCGTGCTCTTTGTCTGTTAATGCGTCTAATACCAACTTAATAGCTACGCTATGGTTAGGCATATCCTTTTCGATAACTACTTTGTCACAGTTTTCAGGTGTATGTGTGAGTTTTGATGCGTCGATACCAATTCTTTCACATAAGCCTTTCGCCATAACTGCTTCTGTATCCATATCAATAAGTTTATACTTTAATGATGAGCTACCTGCATTGATTACTAAAACTTTCATTGTTTATGTACTTCCTCTCTTATTTATTATCCTGCGCCTGCGCCTGTACGCACGTAATAGCACAAACACCAACAATATCCTCTGCTGAACATCCACGTGATAAGTCATTGCAAGGCTTTGCAATACCCTGTGTGATAGGACCGTAAGCTTCAGCTTTTGCCAAACGCTGTGTGAGCTTATAAGCAATGTTACCTACGTTTAAGTCAGGGAATACCAATACATTAGCCTTACCTGCAACAGGTGAGCCTGGAGCTTTTGAAGCACCAATTTCAGGAACGATTGCTGCGTCTGCCTGGAGTTCGCCGTCAAGCAATAAATCAGGGCGTTTTTCCTTAGCAAGCTGCGTTGCCAATTGCATTTTGTCAACTAACTCGCTCTTTGCACTGCCGTATGAAGAATATGAGAGCATTGCAATAACAGGGTCAGCTTCAACTAATGCTTTAAATGAAGCCGCTGAAGAGATTGCAATTTCAGAAACTGCATCTGCATCAGGATTTTCATTTAATCCGCTGTCGGCATAAATAAATGTGCCGTTGTGACCATATTCGCAATCGGGAACAACCATTACAAAGAAAGCACTAACAAGCTTTGTGCCGGGTGCTGTCTTTAAAATCTGCAAGCAGGGACGCAATACATTTGATGTAGAGTTAACTGCACCTGCAACCTGACCGTCAGCATAACCGAGTTTTACCATCATAACGCCAAAGTATAATGCATTAGCCATTGTTTCATAAGCTTTTTCAGGTGTCATGCCTTTTGCTTTTCTCATTTCATAGAAAGCATCTGCAAACTCCTGACGTTTTTCGTCTGTTTCAGGGTCTAAAATAGTTGCCGCTGAGATGTCTAATCCCATAGCTAATTCTGTAATTTTAGCCTTGTTACCTAAGATAATAAGATTTGCAATGCCCTCTTTTAATATCATATCAGCTGCTTTTATTGTGCGGATATCCTCACCCTCTGCCAATACGATTGTCTTTTTGTCCATTTTTGCACGCTCTTTAATTCTGTCTAAGAATTTACTCATAGTGTACTTCCTCCTCTTCATATATCCTAAAATTTAATTAACCTATTGATGTACCATCGGCAATTTCCTTATCAAGTGTCAAAAGTGATAATTTTTTCTTATCACTTGCAGCGAGTATCATACCCTCTGACAACACTCCGCGGAGCTTTACAGGTTTTAAGTTTGTAACTACTGCTACACTCTTGCCGACGAATTCTTCAGGCGGATAGAATTTTGCTATACCTGAAACTATCTGTTTTACCTCATCGCCTACTTTTATTTTTGAAACCAAAAGCTTATCTGCACCTTCTACAAGCTTTGATTCTAAAACCTTACCTACTTTAATTTCTAACTTTGCAAAATCTTCAATAGAGATTAAATTTTCAGGTTCTTTAACTTCTTCCGCAGGCTTTGAAAGACTAGCTTCTATTTCTTCCATTTTCTTAGCTTCATCAAGTCTTTGGAATAAAGGCGTTGCTATTCCAACCTTTTCTCCTGCCTTTGTTTTACCAAAAGTATCGAGGCTATCCCAAGATGTTTCTGCTGCATTTATCTGTTCAAATATGCTTTTTGCAGTTTCAGGCATAAAGGGCTGAAGAAGTACTGCGATAAATCTGATTGATTCAACAAGGTTGTATAAAACACCACCAAGTCGGGCTTTTTGTGCTTCGTCTTTAGCCAATGCCCAAGGCATTGTTTCGTCAATATATTTGTTTGAACGACGAGCTAAAATCATAATTTCCTCTAAAGCATCAGATGTTTTATATTCATTCATTTTAGCTGTAACAGCCTTTGCAGAAGCTAATGCTGTCGCCTTTAATTCATCGTCAAAATCTCCTGCACATTCAGGCTGTATAACACCGTCAAAGTACTTTGTAACCATAGAAACTGTACGGTTAACCAAGTTGCCGATTGTATTAGCCAAATCGGCATTATAGCGAGAAATGATATTTTCGTATGTTATTGTGCCATCCTGAGCATAGGGCATTTCTTTTAACAGGTAGTAACGGATTGCATCTACTCCAAAAAGTTCAGCCAAATCATCGGCGTACATAACATTTCCCTTTGATTTGCTCATTTTGTCCGTTCCTGACAATAACCAGGGATGACCAAACACCTGCTTGGGTAAAGGCAAATCCAACGCCATTAAGAATATAGGCCAATAGATAGTGTGGAAACGCAAAATATCCTTACCTATGATGTGAACATCAGCAGGCCAGTATTTTTTCATAAGCTCTGAGGGTTCTTTCTCAGGATCATAGCCCAATGCGTTAATGTAGTTTGATAATGCATCAACCCAAACGTAAATCACATGGCCGGGGTCAAATTCTACAGGAATACCCCAAGTAAATGAGGTTCTTGATACGCATAAGTCCTGAAGTCCGGGCTTTAAGAAGTTGTTTACCATTTCCTTTTTGCGGCTTTCGGGCTGTATGAATTCAGGATTTTCTTCAATGTGCTTCATTAAAGCATCCTGATATTTACTCATTTTAAAGAAGTAAGCTTCTTCTTTTGTTTTCTTTACAGGTCTGCCACAGTCAGGACAACAACCGTCAACTAACTGTGTTTCCGTAAAGAAAGATTCACAAGGAACACAGTACCACCCCTCATACTCACTCTTGTAGATATCGCCCTGGTCATAGAGCTTTTTGAAGATGTGCTGAACACTCTTTTCGTGGTAGTCGTCCGTTGTTCTGATAAATTTATCGTAGTCAGCACCCATAAGATCCCATATTTTGCGGATTTCCCCTGCAACGTTGTCAACATACTGCTTAGGTGTAATTCCTGCCTTTTCTGCTTCTTCCTGGATTTTCTGACCGTGTTCGTCTGTTCCGGTTAAGAAAAACACATCATAGCCCATCTGCTTTTTAAATCTTGCAATCGCATCAGTGAAAACGATCTCAAAGGTATTACCTATATGAGGTTTTCTTGATGTGTAAGCTATAGCGGTGGTAATATAAAATTTTTCCTTACCCATTGTATTTCCTCCAATGCATAATTACTTAAATTATATAATAACACTTTTTTTACAGATTTAAAAGAGTTTTTTGGAAAAAAAATAACTTTTTTTAGAAAAAAATTATAATATTACCACGTTTAGTACAAAATATATTAAGAATACAATCAGGAGGCATAAAAAAATGAGTTACACAAGAACAGATCTTGCATTAGAAACGCACGAAAATTTTACTGAAAGAGCCGAAGAACTTTCAGGAGTCAGTGTTTATGACAAATCAGTCAAAGATATCGAAATCACGCAAGTTACCATCGAAACAGAAGAAGCGGCACTTAAAATGGGTAAACCCATTGGAAATTATATAACAATACAGGCGCCTGATTTGAGATATATTGATAAAAAGTTGTACGAAAAAATCTGCAGACAAATTGCCGATGAAATAAAAGAATTGCTTGATGAAGATGTTGATAAGCCAATTTTGGTGGTAGGTTTAGGAAACAGAGCAATAACCTCTGATTCCTTAGGACCAGAGGTGGTGGACAGACTCATTATCACAAGACATTTGTTTTCCCATGCCCCTGAGATATTGTCCGCCAACTACGCTTCTGTCTGCGCTCTTGCTCCGGGTGTTTTAGGTATTACAGGTATAGAAACAGAAGAAGTGATATCTGCTGTTTGTGAAAAGGTAAAGCCCTCAGCAGTTATTGCTATAGATGCACTTGCCGCACGCAGCATCGACAGAATAACAAACACTATTCAGATATGTGACACAGGTGTAAATCCGGGAGCCGGCGTAGGAAATAACAGGCGCGAAATATCAGAAAAAACACTGGGAGTACCTGTTATTGCCGTAGGTGTACCTACGGTAGTAGATGCCGCAACAATAGCTGAGGACACATTAAATCTTGCTTTCAGCGATTTAGCAGAAAAGATACCCTTTGATAAAATTTTACATTCAGGTAAAATTTCTCAGGAAATTCTTAACTTTACCACTACACCAAAGGAAATTGATATACTGATAAAAAAAGCCGCCGAGGTGGTGGCAAATGGAATTAACTTTGCATTACACGACCAAATAACTTTTGAGGATATTGATATATTTGTAAACTAAAAAGAGGCTCTCGAACCCTCTTTTATTATGCTTTTTTAAGTTTTGCAAATGAACCCATTAATGATTTTGTACCAACCTCATCAAACACAATCTCGAGTTTAACGTCACTACCTGCAGGAGTAACGGATAATATCATACCCTTACCGAACTTTCTGTGCTCAACCATATCCCCTGCTTTGAATTCAAATACTGTTTCAACCACAGGTGTTGCAGGTGTTGCCTTTTTGCGTTCAAAGAGCTTGTCAAACATTTCGCTCTGCGAAGTGCGTGCGCCTTGTGTTGCTTTGGGAATTTTTGATTCTATAGTATTGATGAATTCTGTAGGAATTTCGTCCAAAAATCTTGATGCTTTACTGTATGTAGAGCCACCGTACATTGAACGTCGCTCTGCGTATGTAAGATAGAGTTCTTTCTTTGCACGTGTAATGCCAACATAGCAAAGTCTGCGTTCTTCTTCGATTTCTTCTTCTGAGTACATAGAACGCTGACTGGGGAAAAGTCCGTCCTCCATACCGCACATAAACACAACGGGGAACTCAAGACCTTTTGCAGAGTGCAGCGTCATTAAAACTACACTTTCCTGCTCCTCGTCATAGTTGTCAACATCAGCAACCAAAGCTGTACTTTCCAAAAATTCTGAAAGTGTAGGCTCTTCTGCTGACTTTTCGTATTCTCTTGCTGACACAATAAATTCCTGAATATTTTCAATTCTTGTCTGGTTTTCTACTGTATTTTCAGCAGTTAACATTGCTGAATATCCCGATTTATAATATAACTTTTCTAAAATCTCTGAGGGACTTGACATATCAGCATTATCCTTGGTGTCTTCAATAAGCTTAACAAACTCCAAAAGCTTCGCAGACGCCTTTGAAAGCTCAGTGAATTTATCTGCATGCTTCATAACCTCAAACATACTCGCATTATTTTCTGCTGCTACTGCCGCCACTTTTTCAACGGTTGTAACACCGATCTTTCTCGAGGGTTCGTTGACTATTCTTATCAAAGAAATATTGTCATTAGGATTAAATACAAGTCGCAAATATGCCAGCATATCCTTGATTTCCTTGCGGTCATAGAATCTGAGACCTGCTAAAACACGATAAGGAATACCAAAACCAGATAGGGTTGTTTCTAAAACACGTGACTGTGCATTTGTGCGGTAAAGTATGGCAATATCAGAGTATTTTTTGCCGTTTGAGTTTACTTGCTTTTCGATTGATTTGCCGATAAAATCCGCCTCATCATATTCGTTATTCGCTTCAAACAGAGTTATTTTATCGCCGTCCCCGTTGCTTGTCCAAAGCTCTTTACCCTTACGTGAGTTGTTGTTTGCAATCACATAGTTTGCCGCGTTCAAAATATTCTGCGTCGAGCGGTAATTCTGCTCAAGCTTGATTACACGAGCATTTTCGTAATCGCTCTCAAAGTCTAAAATATTATTAATGTTCGCTCCACGGAACTTATATATACTCTGGTCATCATCGCCAACAACACAGATGTTTTTATATTTTCCCGCAAGCATACTTGT
>JAZQBQ010000054.1:0-72767 GCA_045545755.1 Congzhengia sp.
ATATACATTCGAGAAAATCTAATTCTCATCTCATTCTTCGCTAACGAAGTTGTTATCCTTTAAAGCGATAATCATTCTCTTAATCCAAAATTACTTAGGAATTATTTTAAGACCTGCACTGTTCATTTTTCAAGGTTCTGTTGCGCTTTTTAAGAGGTGTTCCTCACAAGCGACTTTTATAGTATACTATGATTTTTACCGCTTTGCAACTTTGTTTTTCTTGATTTTAGGCGGTTTATTTAAAATAGCTTATAAATATCTTTATTTTTCTTTCTTTTTTAATAAAATTACTTTTTTTTTCTAACTTTTTAAACTCATTTTTGACCACTTTTTATGGGGTGTTTTTCCTCATTTGGTACTATATTTGGGGTAGGCAAAAACAACGCAACCGGGTGTTTCGAGTTGGGCAGAAAAAAACACGCCAGACTGTCAAAAAATAAAACTCTTATTTTCTTAATTATTCTCTTGCATTTATTCCTTATATATGCTACAATTAAGTTGCGACAAAAATTTTATATTTTTTACCGTATAGGTATGTGTTTTTGTTTGTCAAAAAACGCATGCTCATATACGCATACCTTATGGTAAGTATATAAAATTTTTGTCGCAGAAAACGAGCATTGCGTTTTTTAGTGCGTGAGGCTCTGCCTTGCGCACTTTTTTAATTTAATTAGGCTTCTGACTTGCGACCAACATATCACCAACAAGGGAGACCGCCTTCGCTATCTACATCTGCGAGGGCGGTTTTCTTTGTACAGATAAGTCTGCGGAAAAATGATTCAGAATGGACGAATGGACCCCGAAGGCGTACATAAGTACGTCGAGAGGTGACAGTCGTTCATAGTCAAAAGCATAAATTCAAAAAGCACACGGCTATTGCTGTGTGCTTTCAACTTTAATATCAAAATACAATTATTTGCTTTTGACGTTCTGGATTATTTTTACCAGACTGTACCGAAAAAAATGGTGTAGTCGTATGACTACACCATTTATTATTGGTAAATTTAATTACGCGATAACTTCAGATACAACGCCTGAACCTACTGTTCTGCCGCCTTCACGGATAGCAAAACGGAGACCTTCTTCGATAGCGATAGGTGTAATAAGTTCAACTTCCATTGTTACGTTATCACCAGGCATACACATTTCTACGCCTGCGGGTAACTGGATAACACCTGTAACGTCTGTTGTTCTGAAATAGAACTGAGGTCTGTAGTTTGAGAAGAAGGGCTTATGACGGCCGCCTTCTTCTTTCTTAAGAACGTAAACTTCGCCCTTAAACTTTGTGTGGGGGTTGATAGAACCGGGCTTAGCTAAAACCTGGCCTCTTTCGATTTCGTTCTTCTGAACACCACGGAGGAGTGCACCGATGTTGTCACCAGCTTCAGCACTGTCGAGGAGCTTACGGAACATTTCGATACCTGTTACAACTACTTTTCTGGGTTCGTCTGTTAAACCTGTGATTTCAACTTCATCGTTGAGGTTAAGTGTTCCTCTTTCAACTCTACCTGTAGCAACTGTACCACGGCCTGTGATTGAGAATACGTCTTCGACAGGCATTAAGAAGGGAAGGTCAGCAGCTCTTTCAGGTGTGGGGATAAATGTATCAACAGCTTCCATGAGCTTAAGGATGGGCTCATATTCGGGAGCGTTAATGTCTGTTGATGCTGATTCAAGTACTGCAAGACCTGAACCTGTAACGATAGGTGTATCGTCACCGGGGAATTCGTACTCGTTTAAGAGGTCACGGATTTCCATTTCTACTAATTCTAATAATTCAGGATCGTCAACCTGGTCAGCTTTGTTTAAGAATACTACGATGTAGGGAACGCCTACCTGACGAGAGAGAAGGATATGTTCTCTTGTCTGGGGCATCGGACCATCTGCAGCTGATACAACTAAGATAGCACCGTCCATCTGAGCTGCACCTGTGATCATGTTCTTAACATAGTCAGCGTGTCCAGGGCAGTCAACGTGTGCGTAGTGTCTGTTTTCTGTTTCGTATTCAACGTGAGCTGTTGAAATTGTGATACCTCTTTCTCTTTCTTCAGGAGCACCGTCGATCTGATCGTATGCTTTGAAGTCAGCAGCACCTCTTAAGCTGAGTACCTTTGTGATAGCAGCTGTAAGAGTTGTCTTACCATGGTCAACGTGACCGATGGTACCAATGTTTACGTGAGGCTTTGATCTCTCAAATTTAGCTTTTGCCATTTTTGTTTTCCTCCTAATTGATAATTTTCATTTTTTAAAATTTTATTATTTTTTATTATTAATTATTATTTTACACTTTTTTTGCCAAAAATGCAATAGTTAATTAGTCATTTTTAGCACGTGCATTAATAATCTGTTCCTGAATGCTCTTGGGAACTTCTTCATAGTGGCTGGGCTGCATTGTGTACTGACCACGGCCCTGTGTTCTTGAACGGAGTTCTGTAGCATAACCAAACATTTCTGAAAGGGGAACAAATGCGTGAATCATCTGTGCACCGGGACGTGCTTCCATACCCTGAATCTGACCACGACGTGAGTTAAGGTCACCCATAACGTCACCCATGTATTCTTCAGGAACGATAACGTCAACCTGCATGATGGGTTCTTTTAAAACGGGATCTGCTTTTTTGCAGCCGTCTTTGAAGCCCATTGATGCAGCGATTTTGAATGCCATTTCAGATGAGTCAACTTCGTGGTAAGAACCGTCTGTAAGTGTTACTCTAACGTCAACTACGTTGTAGCCAGCTAACACACCAGAGAGCATAGCACCCTGGATACCAGCGTCTACTGCAGGGATGTATTCCTTAGGAATAGCACCACCAACGATTTTGTTAACAAATTCGTAACCGCCGCCAGCTTCCATGGGTTCAAGTGTCATTACAACGTGACCGTACTGACCCTTACCACCTGACTGACGAGCGTACTTGTGGTTAACTTCAACGGGCTTTCTGATTGCTTCTTTGTAAGCAACCTGAGGCTTACCAACGTTTGCTTCTACTTTGAATTCACGAAGAAGTCTGTCAACAATAACCTCAAGGTGTAATTCACCCATACCTGCGATGATTGTCTGTCCTGTTTCTTCGTCTGTATATGTCTTGAATGTGGGATCTTCTTCAGCAAGTCTTGCCAAACCGATACCCATCTTTTCCTGACCTTCTTTTGTTTTGGGTTCAACAGCAACACGGATAACGGGTTCCGGGAATTCCATTGATTCTAAGATAATGGGATGTGCGGGATCGCAAAGTGTGTCACCTGTTGTTGTGTTCTTAAGACCTACAGCTGCAGCGATGTCGCCAGAGTATACCTTATCGATATCCTTTCTGTCGTTAGCGTGCATCTGTAAGATTCTACCTACACGTTCTTTGTTGTCCTTTGTTGAGTTGAGTACGTGTGAGCCAGCGTCCAATGTACCTGAGTACACACGGAAGAAGCAGAGCTTACCAACAAAGGGGTCAGCCATAATCTTAAACGCTAAAGCTGCGAAGGGAGCTTCGTCTGATGAAGGACTTTCTACTTCCTCTTCTGTTTCGGGGTCAATACCCTTGATAGCAGGTACGTCTAAGGGAGAAGGCATATAGTCGATAACAGCGTCTAACAACTTCTGTACGCCCTTGTTCTTGTATGATGTACCACAAAGAACGGGAACGATTTCGTTGTCGATTGTAGCTTTTCTGATTGCCTTTTTGATTTCGTCGATTGATAAATCGCCTTCTTCAAAGTACTTTTCCATTAAAGCTTCGTCTGTTTCAGCAACTGATTCTAAGAGTGCTACTCTGTATTCTTCAGCCTTTTCCTTCATATCGTCAGGAATTTCAACTTCTGAAATATCCTTACCTAAATCATCGTTGTAGATGTATGCCTTGTTCTTAACAAGGTCAATGATACCAACGAATGTGTCTTCAGCACCGATAGGTAACTGAATCGGAACAGCGTTACACTTGAGTCTTGTCTTCATCATATCAACAACGTTGTAGAAGTCAGCACCCATAATGTCCATCTTGTTAACGTAAGCCATACGGGGTACGCGATAGTTGTCAGCCTGACGCCAAACTGTTTCAGACTGGGGTTCTACGCCGCCCTTAGCGCATAAAACTGTTACGCTACCGTCAAGTACACGGAGTGAACGCTCAACTTCAACTGTAAAGTCAACGTGTCCGGGTGTATCAATGATATTAATTCTATGGTTTAACCAATGGCAAGTTGTAGCAGCAGATGTGATTGTGATACCACGTTCCTGTTCCTGCTCCATCCAGTCCATTGTAGCCGCACCTTCGTGTGTTTCACCGAGCTTGTGTGTACGGCCTGTGTAGAATAATATTCTTTCGGTTGTGGTGGTTTTACCGGCGTCGATGTGAGCCATGATACCGATATTTCTTGTTTTTGCGAGAGAATATTCTCTAGCCACCAAAACTCCTCCTCTCTTAAATACTAAAAAGTATTTTATCAATAAGTTAGATAAATTTTAAAATTAAACGGTAAAATCCGACAGATAAATATCTGCAAATTACCATCTGTAGTGAGCAAAAGCCTTGTTAGCTTCAGCCATCTTGTGTGTGTCTTCTTTCTTCTTAACAGAAGCACCTGCATTATTAACTGCATCCAAGATTTCGCCAGCGAGTCTTTCTCTCATTGTTCTTTCGCCACGAGCACGGCTGTAAGTTGTAAGCCAACGAAGACCTAATGTCTGTCTTCTTTCAGGGCGAACTTCGATCGGAACCTGGTATGTTGCACCGCCGACACGACGAGCCTTTACTTCTAAAACAGGCATAATGTTTGCCATCGCCTCATTAAATACTTCTAAAGGTTCTTTACCTGTCTTTTCTTTGATGATATCAAATGCACCGTACACTATCTTCTGTGCGGTACCTTTTTTACCGTCGAGCATGATGTTGTTTACTAATCTTGTAACAACTGTGCTGTTGTAAACCGGGTCAGCCAATACTTCTCTTTTAGCAATAAAACTTCTTCTTGGCACCTTTCTTCCCTCCTTCATTATTTTTCGTTAAAATGAAATCACAGGTACTCGATAGAATATCTATCGTCGTGCAGTACTGTATATGATAGAAAATCATTTCATCTACGTACCGACACCTATTGTGATTGTTTGTGTGCTAAAGCTTATTTCTTAGCTTTTGCTTTTTTAGCACCATACTTGGATCTTGACTGGTTACGATTAGCAACACCTGCAGTATCTAATGTACCACGGATGATATGGTATCTTACACCAGGTAAATCCTTTACTCTGCCGCCTCTGATTAAAACAACGCTGTGTTCCTGTAAGTTGTGACCTTCACCGGGAATGTACGCAGAAACTTCGATACCGTTTGTAAGACGAACTCTGGCCATTTTACGTAAAGCTGAGTTAGGCTTTTTAGGTGTCATTGTTTTAACAGATGTGCAAACGCATCTTTTCTGAGGTGAGTTAGCATCGGTAGTCTTCTTCTTTAAAGTGTTTAATGTCTTTAAAAGAGCAGGCGCTGTAGCCTTTCTTACAGAAGTTTCTCTACCTTTTCTCACAAGCTGGTTAAACGTAGGCATGAAATAATTTCCTCCTTCTTCTAAGATTTATATATTAAAAATATATAGGCTAATTTAATTCTACCGCAACAGCCGCAGGAACGTTGATGCCGCAAGACTTGCCGAGCTTGGCTTTCGTTTCGGCAAATTCTATGGGAACGTTTTTTTCACGGCAAAGCGCCTCAAAAGGCAGGCGAACGTGTTCGTCTGCATCAAGTGCGATATACGCTTTTTTTACCAAGCCGCATGAGACGGCTTCTGTTGATTGTTTGAGTCCAACGTAGCGTCGGACACAAGAGTCGGGTTGCATAATGCGACCTTCCTTTCTTTTGTTAAACAGTCAAAACTGTAGTGCCGACAGCACCAACTTACATTGTAGCACAAGAAGTTGGTACTGTCAACATAAATTTTTAAGTGTTTTTTACGCCTCGGGAATAACGTTAGAACCGATGTAGTCTGCGTTTCTTGCAACGAAATCATCGCCTATTTCTTCAGAATCGAGAATTGCCTTTGTGTTTTCGATTCTTGTGTGCTGGTACTTGGTCATACCTGTACCTGCAGGAATTAACTTACCGATGATAACGTTTTCTTTAAGACCTACTAACGGGTCAATCTTACCCTTTGTAGCAGCTTCTGTCAATACTCTTGTTGTTTCCTGGAAGGATGCTGCTGACAAGAATGAGTCTGTGGTCAGGGCTGCCTTTGTAATACCAAGAATAATTCTTGTGCAGGTAGCCTCTTCCTTACCCTCTTGAGCTAACTGTTCGTTTACTGTTAAGAACTCATTTAAGTCAACCAGTGAGCCTGACATAAAGCGTGAATCGCCGCCCTCGTCAATACGAACACGTCTTAACATCTGGCGTACGATAACTTCGATATGGCGGTCGTTGATATCAACACCTTGCAGACGGTAAACTCTCTGTACTTCCTTGATTAAGTACTGCTGAACGGCTGTAACGTCTTTTATTCTTAAAATATCGTGGGGGTTTACTGAACCTTCTGTAAGCTCGTCGCCAACTGAAAGCATCTCGCCCTCTGATACCTTAATTCTTGAACCGTAGGGGATAAGGTAGGTCTTTGCTTCTTTTGTTTCGTCGTTTGTGATAACAACTTCACGCTTTTTCTTGTTTTCAACAATAGAAACTCTACCTGCAATTTCTGTTAAAATTGCCAAGCCCTTGGGCTTTCTTGCTTCGAACAATTCTTCTACACGGGGAAGACCCTGTGTGATGTCATCGCCCGCAACACCACCGGTGTGGAAGGTTCTCATGGTAAGCTGTGTACCAGGTTCACCGATTGACTGAGCAGCGATAATACCAACTGCTTCGCCTTCGGGAACTAACTCGCCACCGGCTAAGTTCGAGCCGTAGCACTTAGCACAGATACCAACCTTTGCACGGCAGGTAAGAACTGAACGGATTTTAGCAGATTTAACACCTGCTGCCACGATTTTTGCTGCTAATTTTTCATCAATTAACACATCGGGTGTAGCAAGTATCTCGCCTGTTTCGGGGTGTACAATATTCTCAGCAGGGTAACGACCTGAGAGTCTGTCCTCTAAGCTCTCTATTACTTCCTTGCCCTCTGTGATTGCTGAAACCTCAATGCCATCTACCACGCCGCAGTCGTGTTCACGAATGATAACGTCCTGAGATACGTCAACAAGTCTTCTTGTTAAGTAACCTGAGTCGGCTGTACGAAGAGCTGTATCTGCAAGACCCTTACGAGCACCGTGAGATGATACGAAGTACTCGATAACGTTAAGACCTTCACGGAAGTTAGCCTTGATGGGGATTTCGATAACCTTACCTGATGTATCGTTCATAAGACCACGCATACCTGCAAGCTGTCTAATCTGGTTCTTACTACCACGGGCACCAGAGTCTGCCATCATAAAGATGGGGTTGTACTGGTCGAGGTTTTCCATCAACGCGTCTGTAACATCGTCTATTGTCTTGGTCCATGTTTCGATGACTAACTGATAACGTTCTTCATCTGAAATAAGACCACGGTTGAACTGTTTTGTAATTTTGTCAACCTTAGCTTCGGCTTCTGCAAGTAAAACTTTCTTCTTCTCAGGTACTTCAATATCGGAAACTGATACTGTGATAGCACCCTTTGTAGAATACTTAAAGCCCATTGCCTTGATAGCGTCAAGCACGATTGCAGTATCTGTAAGACCGTGAGCCTGAATGCACTTGTCAATAATGATGCCGAGCTGCTTTTTGCCGCAGAGGAAGTCAATTTCAAGTGCGAACTTGTTGTCGGGGTTTGTTCTGTCAACAAAGCCTAAATCCTGGGGAACCTGTTCATTAAAGATAAGTCTGCCCACTGTTGTTTCGATTATACCTGTGTCGCCGTCGGGAGCTTCCACCCTAACCTTAATGGGTGCGTGCAAGCCAACTACGCCGTTGGTATAAGCAAGGTTTGCTTCATTGCTAGATGCAAACGTCTTGCCTTCGCCTTCTTCGCCGGCAAAACAACCTTCTTCTGTGAAGGTAGCAACTTTTTTGCCGTTGGCTTCAAGCTCTGCGTTTTCTGTAAGGAGACTCTTGCCGTTTGCGTTGTAGTAATAGTTTACTACCTGACCCTCTGTAAAGCTTGAATCGCCGGGGTCTACTATTTTAACTTCCTTGGGCTTTACTAATGTTAAGTAGTAACTACCCAATACCATATCCTGTGTAGGAACGGTAACAGGACGACCGTCCTGAGGTTTAAGTAAGTTGTTAGCTGATAACATTAAGAAGCGTGCTTCTGCCTGTGCTTCAGGAGATAATGGAACGTGAACCGCCATCTGGTCGCCGTCGAAGTCGGCGTTGTACGCTGTACATACCAAAGGATGGAGCTTTAAGGCTCTACCTTCAACTAAGATAGGCTCAAACGCCTGAATACCAAGTCTGTGAAGTGTAGGAGCACGGTTTAAAAGTACGGGATGGTCTTTGATAACCTCATCGAGTACGTCCCAAACTTCGGGCTTTAATCTCTCTACCATACGCTTTGCGCTCTTGATGTTGTGAGCGATACCGTCGTTTACAAGCTTTTTCATTACGAAAGGCTTGAATAACTCGATAGCCATTTCCTTAGGAAGACCGCACTGATAAATTTTGAGTTCAGGTCCTACAACGATAACTGAACGGCCTGAGTAGTCAACACGCTTACCGAGAAGGTTCTGACGGAAACGACCCTGCTTACCCTTTAACATATCGGAAAGTGACTTTAGGGCACGGTTTCCGGGGCCTGTAACAGGACGACCACGTCTGCCGTTGTCGATTAGTGCGTCAACTGCTTCCTGGAGCATTCTCTTTTCGTTTCTTACGATAATTTCAGGAGCACCAAGGTCTAATAACTTCTTTAAACGATTGTTTCTGTTGATAACACGTCTGTATAAATCGTTTAAGTCGGAAGTTGCAAATCTGCCGCCGTCAAGTTGCACCATAGGACGGATATCAGGAGGAATAACAGGGATAACGTCTAACACCATCCATGTGGGGTCATTACCTGATAATCTGAAAGATTCAACAACTTCAAGTCTTTTAATAAGACGAACTTTTTTCTGACCTGTTGCATCTTGTAATTCTTCTTTGATTTCCTTAGATAATTCTTCTAAGTTAATCTCGGCAAGTAATTCTTTAATTGCTTCAGCGCCCATTCCTGCACGGAAGCGGTCGCCGTATTTTTCGCAGTATTCTCTGTATTCCTGTTCAGAGAGTATCTGCTTTTTCTCTAATTCTGTACGTGAACCGGGCTCGATTACAACGTAAGAAGCAAAGTATAAAACTTTTTCTAACATTCTTGGTGTCATATCTAAGAGTAAGCCCATACGAGAGGGAATACCCTTAAAGTACCAGATGTGTGACACGGGAGCTGCAAGCTCAATGTGTCCCATACGCTCACGACGAACTCGTGCACGTGTAACCTCTACGCCGCAGCGGTCACAAACGATACCCTTGTGACGGATACGCTTGTATTTACCGCAGTGACATTCCCAGTCCTTTGTAGGTCCGAAAATCTTTTCGCAGAAAAGACCGTCACGTTCTGGCTTTAGAGTTCTATAGTTTATAGTTTCAGGCTTTTTTACCTCGCCACGTGACCAGCTTCTGATCATATCAGGGGAGGCAATGCCTATTTTTATAGCATCAAATGTATTTTCTGACAATCGACTCATCTCCATTTAAAAGAATTTTGTAAGGGGTTATTGATTATAACAAGTCTGTTTCATCGTCGAAGAACTCAGAATCTTCATCTTCGTCAAAATCGTCAAACTCGTCGTCGAAGGCATCTTCTGCGAATGATGAATCGTCGATTTCTTCATCATACTCGTCTTCAGCTGCTGCTAACTCTGCATCGTCTGCATCGTCCTCGCCTAAGTCAATAAACGCCTTGTCATCTCTTACGGTCATTCCGAGATTTGCCTCTTCCTCTTCTTCGGAAGAATCCTTTAAGGCTACTTCGTTGCCTGCTTCGTCAAGTACTCTCATATCAAGACCCAAGCTCTGGAGCTCCTTGATTAACACCTTAAATGATTCGGGAATGCCTGCTTTGGGTACGCTTTCGCCTTTTACGATTGCCTCGTAGGTCTTAACACGTCCGACAATATCGTCAGATTTTACTGTTAAGATTTCCTGAAGAGTATAGGCTGCACCATAAGCTTCTAATGCCCAAACTTCCATTTCACCGAAACGCTGACCGCCGAACTGAGCTTTACCGCCCAGAGGCTGTTGTGTAACGAGTGAGTAGGGACCTGTTGAACGGGCGTGGATTTTGTCATCAACCAAGTGACAGAGCTTCAAGATATACATAATACCAACTGTTACTCTGTTGTCAAAGGGCTCGCCTGTTCTGCCGTCGTATAAAACGGTCTTGCCGTCGGTGTCTAAACCTGCTTTTATAAGTGTTTCGGTAATATCTTCTTCTGTCGCACCGTCAAGTACGGGAGTAGCTATCTTCCAGCCAAGCTCACGAGCTGCTCGACCCAAGTGAACCTCCAACACCTGACCAATGTTCATACGTGAAGGTACGCCCAAGGGGTTTAATACAATTTCTAATGGTGTGCCATCGGGCAAGAAAGGCATATCCTCTTCGGGTAAGATACGTGATACTACACCCTTGTTACCGTGACGACCTGCCATCTTATCGCCGACAGAAATCTTACGCTTCTGAGCGATGTAGCAACGTACCAACTGGTTTACACCGGGAGGTAATTCGTCGCCGTTGTCCTTATCAAAGGTAATAACGTCAACGATAATACCTGCTTCGCCGTGAGGTACGCGCAAAGATGTGTCACGAACTTCTCTTGCCTTTTCGCCGAAGATTGCACGAAGGAGTCTTTCTTCTGCTGTTAATTCTGTTTCGCCCTTAGGTGTAACCTTACCAACTAAGATGTCGCCTGAGCGAACTTCAGCACCGATACGGATAATACCCTTTTCGTTTAAGTCCTTTAATGCGTCTTCGCCGACGTTGGGAATATCGCGTGTGATTTCTTCTGCACCGAGCTTGGTGTCTCTTGCTTCACACTCGTATTCTTCTATATGAATTGATGTTAAAATATCGTCACGAACTAACTTTTCGTTAACGAGCATAGCATCCTCGTAGTTATAACCTTCCCAGGTCATAAAGCCGATTAAGATATTACGTCCTAATGAAATTTCACCATTGTTTGTTGAAGGACCATCGGCAATGATTGTTCCCTTCTTAACCTTTTCGCCCTCTGATACAATGGGTTTTTGGTTAACGCAGGAGCCCTGGTTTGAACGTGTAAACTTAATAAGCTTATACTTGTGGAGGTTGCCGCCTTTTTCTTTGATTACGATTTCATCTGCTGAAACCTTCTCAACTACACCGTCTTCTGCTGCTAGTACTACTACACCTGAATCACGAGCTGCCTGATATTCCATACCTGTACCTACGATAGGAGAGTCGGTACGAAGAAGCGGCACTGCCTGACGCTGCATGTTTGCACCCATCAGCGCACGGTTAGCATCGTCGTTTTCCAAGAAGGGAATCATAGCTGTAGCTACTGATACAACCTGCTTGGGAGAAACGTCCATGTAGTCAATCTTTGATGTTTCAACTTCTAAGTATTCATCGCGGTAACGAACGATATGCTTGCTTTCAATGAAATGTCCGTTTTCATCTAAAGGCTCATTTGCCTGAGCAACAATATATTCGTCTTCCACGTCTGCTGTCATATAAACAATCTCATCAGTAACTGTGCCGTTCTCTTTATCAACCTTTCTGTAAGGAGCTTCGATAAAACCGTGCTCGTTGATTCTTGCATATGTTGCCAAAGAGTTGATAAGACCAATGTTAGGACCTTCAGGTGTTTCGATAGGACACATTCTTGAGTAATGTGAATAGTGTACGTCTCGAACCTCGAAGCCTGCACGGTCACGAGAAAGACCGCCGGGGCCGAGTGCTGAAAGTCTTCTTTTATGTGTAAGTTCAGCCAAGGGGTTTAACTGGTCCATAAACTGTGATAACTGTGATGAACCGAAGAATTCTTTAATTGTAGCAACGATAGGACGTGTGTTGATTAACGCCTGAGGTGTTACAATGTCTAAATCCTGGATTGTCATACGTTCACGTACAACTCTTTCCATTCTGGAGAGTCCTATTCTGAACTGGTTCTGCAATAACTCGCCTACGCAACGGAGCCTTCTGTTGCCTAAGTGGTCAATATCGTCTGTTGTGCCGATACCGTAGAGTAAACCAATCTGGTAGTTGATAGACGCCATAATATCGTCTGTGATGATGTGCTTGGGAACAAGCTCATCAATGCGACGGATTAACTGGTCTTTGATTTCTTCTTCTGTTGAGAAGTTTTCTAAGATTTCGTCTAAAACGCCCTTTGATACTTTTTCACGTGTAATTTCTGTTGTGTCAAAATCAACATATTTAGCTAAATCTACCATGTTGTTGGAGAATACAACAACAGAATATCCCTTAACGTCAAGCACTACACGGTTTACGCCTGCAGCCTCGATTTCTGCTGCAGCTTCTTTGGAAATGTGTGCACCTGCGTCAACCATTATTTCGCCCGTTTCAGGGTTAACAATAGCGTCACGCGCAACCTGATTTGCGATACGTGCAGAGATTGCTAATTTTTTGTTGAATTTATATCTGCCAACGCCTGCCAAGTCGTAGCGTTTTGCATCAAATAAAAGTCCGTAAAGAAGACTCTTTGAGCTTTCCACCGTGGGAGGCTCGCCGGGACGGAGCTTTTTATAAATTTCGATTAATGCGTCGTCGGTGGTCTGAATTGAGGCGCTCTTTTCTAATGTGTTAAGCATAGCCTCTGTTTCGCCGAATAAGTCTAAAATTTCCGCATCTGTTTCAATACCCAAAGCACGGATTAAAACAGTTATCGGGATTTTTCTTGTTCTGTCAATACGAACAGACAGAACGTCATTTATATCGTTTTCGTACTCAAGCCAAGCACCACGGTAGGGAATTACGGTTGATGAGAATAATTCTTTACCTGTCTTGTCGTGCTCCATAGCGTAGTAGATACCGGGCGAACGTACCAACTGGCTGACAATAACGCGTTCTGCACCGTTGATGATAAATGTACCCTGCTCGGTCATTAAGGGGAAATCGCCCATAAAGATTTCCTGCTCTTTTACTTCGCCTGTTTCCTTATTGATAAGGCGTACCTTTGCCTTTAGCGGTGCAGCGTAGTTTGTATCTCTTTCTCTGCACTCTGCAACAGTGTACTTAGCACGGTTTCTCTCAAGCTTGTAGTCGATAAACTCCAAGATTAAGTTGCCTGTGTAGTCTGTGATGGGGGAGATGTCACGAAGGACTTCTTTTAATCCTTCCTCTAAAAACCAGTTATAAGAGTTCTTCTGAACTTCGATAAGGTTTGGCATTTCCAAAACTTCATCGACCTTGGCATAGCTCATTCTCTGGTTTGCGCCCAACTGAATCGGATGTACCATAAACTCAACCACCTCGTAAAAAATTTGTTTGTAATCTCACGATTACTTTGGTTTGTTATGTATATGAAACAAAATTACATACAAAAATTAAACCGTTTGCGACCTCGTCACGAGGACAAAAGTCCTATTTAAGCATATTATACCATTTTGAGATTATTATGCAGTTTATAATAATAACATAATTAAAATCATAAGTCAAGCTTTTTTTGTAAAAATTTTTTATGCTCGCTGTATATTATACATATAATAAGGTAGTAACTCGTGAAACTTTTGTAAAATTTTGTCTTAAAAACCATATATTTTGTATTGAAATCCCCGACTACCCCCTGTATAATGTTATTGAGTGGTGCAAGGGAGGAATTATGAAAAAATTAATTCTTACACTTGTTTTTTTGTTTGTTTTTGGGACTTTTTTTGTTCCAACTGAGGCAAAAACAGAATTTTTTACCCCCGTTTGCTTGACTGTAAACGGCGAATATGTAAAAACACCCAACCACGCATATTTAAAAAAGGGCACTACTATGGTTTCCCTGCGTGACTTGGGGGAGATTTTTAATGCAGACATATCGTGGAGTGAAAAAAACTCCACAGCAACTATTGGAACTGACACAAAAACAATATCAGTAACAAAAAACAAAAATTTAGCCACAGTAAACGGCAAATCCCAGAAATTAGACGCAACCGCAGTCATTGCAAACGACAGAGTTTATGTTCCCTTGAGATTTTTGGCAGAAAATCTGGGAGCAAAGGTAGACTGGGACTCATCCACAATATGTGCAAACCTCACGTCATCTGCAGCTGCAGTACCAAAACACTTAAAGGGCGCAGCGCCATATAATGCCGATGAGCTTTACTGGCTATCGAAGATTGTTTCGGCAGAGTCATCGGGCGAAATCAATTCGGGCAAGGTGGCTGTGGCAAATGTTATTTTAAACCGCGTGGAAAGTAACGATTTTCCCGACACTATCTACGGGGTTATCTTTGACAAAAAGTACGGCGTGCAGTTTACACCCACCATTGATGGAGCAATCTATAAAACACCCACAACAGAGAGTGTAACGGCTGCCAAGCGAGCGCTCTTGGGAGAAGATGTTTCACGTGAATGTCTATATTTTTTAAACCCCAAAACTGCAACAAATTCGTGGATTGTAAAGAACAGAAAATTTTATAAGACTATAGGAAATCACGACTTTTATCTGTAATAAAAAAAGACGGCACTGCCGTCTTTTTTTATTTTTATAAGGGTGGATATATCCCCTTAACATATATGATTGCACGTGCCATAATTATAATTGGTTGTAAAACCAAACGTACTACTCTGACTGCTGCGACACAATTTTTTTGTAGGGAATGATGCTTGTCTGCATTCCGAAAATGTGAGAATGCGAGTTGGAGCATCAATAGTTTCTCTACATTAATACTTCTAATATGGCACTTTTGTCGCGGCAAAAGTGCCCAAAACCGCTAGCGGGGGCTTCGAAACTCCCCCGCACCCCCGACAATGATTTAGGGGTAAACCCCTAAAAACCCCTCGCACCAACATGAGTTTTTGCAAAAAACTAATCATATTCGCCGGGGTCCGGGGTTTCCCCGGTCGTCTCAAGGGGGTATGGGGGGACATTCGAAATCCCCCCATAGTTTTTGCTACTTTTTCTAAAAAAGTAGAAGACTAGAAGTATTAATGTATCGCATAAAATGATGCTCCAACTCGCAAACTAACTCATTGATATTTAAACAAAAAAGAACCGCACGATTGTGCGGTTCTTTCATATTTTCTATTATGCTTTTGCTTCTTTAATAACCTGCTCTGCAATTACCTGCGGTGCTTCTTCATAGTTTGTTATTTCATAAGAGAAGCTTCCTCTGCCGTTTGTCAATGCACGAAGGTCTGTTGCGTACTTTTTCATTTCAGAAGCAGGAACAATAGCTTCAACCTCTGTGTTTACATTATCAACAGGGTTCATACCCAAAATTCTGCCGCGGCGCTTATTAAGATCGCCTACAACGTCGCCTGTGTAATTATTGGGAACTAAAACTTTTGCACTTCCTACAGGCTCTAAAATTACGGGGTTTGCCTTGGGAAGACCCTCTTTATATGCGATAGATGCTGCTGTTTTGAACGCCATTTCTGATGAGTCAACTGCGTGGTATGAGCCGTCCATCAAGGTAGCCTTTAAGTTAACCATGGGGTAACCTGCCAAAACGCCTTCCTTCATAGCGTCACGAAGACCTTTTTCTACTGCAGGGAAGAAGTTCTTGGGAACAGCGCCGCCTACAACCTTTTCTTCAAATACTAATTCTTCTGCATCATATACAGGCTCAAACTCAATAACAACGTGACCGTACTGACCGTGACCACCTGACTGTTTCTTGTGCTTGCCTTCTGCACGAACCTTTGATTTGATAGCTTCACGATAAGGTGTCTTGGGCTCTTTTAAGTTAACTGATACACCGAATTTACCCTCAAGCTTTGAGCAGATTACGTTGATGTGCTGCTCGCCAACGCCTGAAATTACAGATTCGTGTGTTTCGTGATTTCTTGTTAATGTAAATGTTTTATCTTCGCTGGCAAGCTTTGTGAGTGAGGCGCTTATTTTTTCTTCGTCGCCCTTTGCCTTAGGCTCGATAGCCAGTGATAATACAGGCTTGGGGAATGAGATTGCGCCGATTGCAACAGGGAATGAGGGATCACACAATGTGTCGCCTGTTTCTGTTACAGAAAGCTTTGCTGTTGCGCCGATATCGCCTGCTTTTAATTCTTTTACTTCTGTCTGCTTTTTGCCGCAGATTTCAAAAATCTTTCCTATTTTTTCTTCCTTACCAACTGCAGGATTTACCAAAACTGTGTCGGGCACAATTGTACCTGACAGTACTTTAAAGTATGAAAGCTTTCCTACGTAGTTGTCAACAACTGTTTTGAACACGTGCAATACTGTAGGTTTAGCGCTATCGCAAATTATTTCTTCTATGTCGCCGGTCTTTTTGTTTTCGCCCTCTATATGTACAAATTCATTAGGTGCGGGCATATAGTCTGCAATAGTATTCAAAAGGTGTGTAATACCGATTTTTGCTATAACACTACCACAGATAACAGGAACAACTGTGCCGTCTTTTATACCTATTTTTAATGCGGCTTTGATTTCATCTTCTGTGAATTCTTCTCCTGCAAAATACTTTTCCATTAATTCATCAGAAACTTCTGCAACTGCTTCTAATAATAGGTCGCGGCTGCGGTCTGCAATTTCTTTATAGGATGCTGGTACTTCTTCGTATTTATGCGTATCACCATCAGGTGAGAACATCTTTGCACGCATTTTTATAACGTCAACAAAGCCTGTTAATTTGTCGCCCTCTTTGATGGGGAATGTAAAAGGTGCGATACATCTGCCAAAAGCAGAGTTTAATTCCTCAACAACCTTAGCGTAATCTGCCTTTGAGTCCTCCAATTTATTTACAAATACAATCTTTGCCTTGGTTTTTGCTATATTCCAGGCTTTTTCTGTACCTGCAGAAACGCCTGATTTACCGCTGACAACGATTAATGCGCTACCGCAAACTGATGCGCCCTCTAACTGCTCGCCAATAAAGTCGGGTGTTCCGGGAGTGTCTAAAAGATTAATCTTAGCACCGTTCCACTCTATGGGGATAATTGAAGTATTCAGTGAAATCTGTCTCTTTATTTCTTCAGCGTCAAAGTCTGATACAGTATTGCCATCCTCAACGCGACCAATACGGTCAACCATACCTGCCTTGTGAAGCATTGCTTCAACGAGCGAGGTTTTACCTGCGTTTGAATGTGAAAGCATACACATATTTCTGATGTTTTCGGTGTTTGTCATAATCTGTCCTCCTTGATATTTAAACCTTTCGGTAATTTTTACACCATTTCGGGTTATGTTATCTTTTTCGACGTTTACTTTTTTATTTCCTTTTTAATATAAGCGAAATATGTAACAAAAATGCCTGTTTTAAATTGTTTATTTTGCATATACGGTTTTATAAAAACAAAAGAAAACCGCACAGCCGTGCGGTTTTACTCGTTTTTTATTATTTCTTTTTTATAAGCTTTATTATGCGGTCAAAGTCCTCTGCTGAAGAATAGGGAATTTCGATACGCCCCTTATTCTTTTTATTTACTATCTTAATTTTTGTTCCAAGTTCAGATGAAAGACTTTCTTCAAGTGCTTTTATATGGCGTGCTATTTCTATTTCTTCCTTGGTTGGCTTTTTAACTGTTTTTACCTTAGAAAGGCTTGAAATATAGCTTTCCGCCTGTCTTACACTCATATCTTGCGCTATAATTAACTTTGCTAACTCTTGCGCTTTTTCTTTATCCTCAACTGCCAAAAGTGCCCTTGCATGGCCTTGTGAGAGGGTGTTATCCTTTACTAATTTTTGAATTTCAGCAGGTAAGTTTAAAAGTCTTAATATATTTGCAACTGCAGAACGGCTGCGGCCTATTTTTTTGGCTACTTCGTCCTGTGTAAGACCATAAACATCAATTAATTCCTTAATTCCCGCTGCTTCTTCCAATGCGTTTAAGTCTTCACGCTGAATATTCTCTATTAAAGTAATTTCCTTTTCTGTCTGATCGGAAACTTCCTTAATTAATGCAGGAACTTCCTTTAAACCTGCAAGACGTGCCGCTCTCCAACGTCTTTCGCCTGCAATGATGGTATAAAAGCCGTTTTTATTGAGCTTTACCACAATAGGCTGAATAAGACCGTACTCACGGATGGAGTCTGCAAGCTCTTCTATCTTTTCTTCATCAAAATCAGTTCGGGGCTGAGTTTTGTTAGGTTCTATCTGGGTAATTTTTATTTTTTTAACGTCACGTTCTGTTTCTGTTGTGGTTTCTACTACTACATTTGTGTCAAGTAGCGCACCAAGACCGCGTCCTAATCCTTTTTTTGCCATCGGTTTTCTCCTTATTTATTGTTCTTTATTAATTCTTTTGCTAATGATTTGTAGGCTTGCGCCCCTTTTGAGAATTTATCATAAGAAATTATAGCTTCGCCGAAGCTTGGAGCTTCTGACAGACGTACATTTCTGGGAATTACTGTTTTATACACCTTGTCAGGAAAGAATTTCTTAACCTCGTCGTACACCACCGTTGACAGGTTTGTACGCTTATCGAACATAGTAAGAAGAATACCTTCTATTTCTATATCCTTGTTTATACTCTGTTTTATTGAAGAAACGGTTTTTGTAAGCTGGCCTAAGCCCTCCAATGCATAGTATTCGCACTGAATCGGGATAATTACGCTGTCTGCAGCAGCAAAAGCGTTCAATGTAAGCAATCCCAGCGAGGGAGGACAGTCAATAATTATAAAATCAAAATCGTCTTTTATCTTTTTAATTGCTTCCTTTAATAAATATTCGCGCTTTTCAAATGAAACAAGCTCAATCTCTGCACCTGCCAAATCTACATTTGAGGGAATGATGCTCAGGTTCTTATACTGAGTTTCCATAATGTTTGCTGAAATATCTTCACCGTTTACCAAAACATCGTAAACATTGCTTTCTGCTTTATTCTTATCAATCCCAACACCGCTTGAGGCGTTTCCCTGAGGGTCGCAGTCGATAAGCAGAGTTTTTTTCTTGCTGTCAGCAAGATATGCTGATAAATTAATAGATGTTGTGGTTTTTCCAACGCCACCCTTTTGATTTGCAATTACAATTACCTTTCCCATCACAAAAACCTTTCTTTTTTACAAATTGTAAGATAATTATACTATATCTTTTAATTGATTGCAAGAATTTTTACTATTATATTAATGTTACAATGAGTGTTTCACGTGAAACATTTTATAATTTCATCTTGCAGGGCAGAGGCTTACTCCTGCCATTTATAAAAACAACAAAAAAGGTGGGACCAATATCCCACCCTAAAAATCTTTATTAAATTATTTACTAATCTCTAATATTTTTACTTCATACTCTCCATTGGGAGATGCTACCTTTACTATCTGCTCAGGAACAGCTCCTAAAAGTGCCTGACCTAAGGGAGATTCGTCTGAAATCTTACCAGCAGCAGGATTTGCCTCTGTTGAGCCAACAATTTCATAAACTGTTTCTTCTTCAAAATCAATATCTAAGATTTTTACCTTTGTGCCTACTGCAACCTTGCTTGTGTCAATTTCGTCCTCGTCAATTACCTTGGCA
Source organism: Congzhengia sp. (assembly GCA_045545755.1). Lineage (GTDB taxonomy): Bacteria > Bacillota > Clostridia > UBA1381 > UBA9506 > Congzhengia. The sequence goes on from JAZQBQ010000054.1 coordinate 19,611, forward strand.
CTTTTTAACATTTTTTCGAGGTTTACAATTTTTACTTCAACCTCTCCCTGTTCTTTTTTCGCTTCATCATATTCGGCATTTTCCGACAAATCGCCAAATCCACGAGCAACTTTAATTTTTTCAGAGATTTCTTTTCTCTTTTCTGTTTTTAAATACTCAAGCTCCTGCTCAAGCTCTTTTAACCTTGTATAAGTAAGTATTACCTCTTTAGCCATTTAAACTTCCTTCTTTCATTTTCGTGTTACTTTTCCACAACTATTTAGATATTATAAGTTATTTAACCTAAAATGTCAACAACTATTTTTTTATGTTTACAATTTTTAAACTTTTAACTTCATTTTCTTCCTCTAAAAATTCCGCCAAAGCTGCAGTATGAGCGCATTTGAGAAGATTTGTGTATTCTTTTGAATATGAGTTATTTTCAAGTATTATATGCCTGTATCCGCCCTCATATACGTTATAAATATCAAGTAAATTAACATTTTTAAATACTGACTTTTCATAAACTTTAACTGCACCTGCATTTACATATATTTTGTTGTGCTTTTTTAGTTTTTCTTTTTTCGTTCTTATATTAATCATCACACCGTATTTTTCTAAAAAATAATCCCTCATACTATCATAAAGGTAGGGTTTATTAGTAAGAACAGATATCGATTTTACTTTTTTTACACAACTTTCTGCCTGTTTTTTAATTTCTGCTATATTATCGGATATAAATATTATTTCATAATTAAAAAGCTTATTTTCAGACATAAATACCAACACATCACAAAATATAGTGCGATAAATATTTTTACCATTTATAACACTAAAGTCTTTTCTTAAACTCTCTTTTATTTCTTCATCCAAGGGTAAAATTTTTTCGATATTTTTCCTCTTTAAAAACCTTATTAAAGCCTTTAAATAAGCGGATTTCAGACTTTTTTTAAAGGGAATAAAAAACACATTTTTTTCTATAAATTTTTCATAAATTTTATCCCTTTTAAAATAGGTAAACAAAAAGTACTTTATATAAGAAAAATTTTCTTTTGATAATTTCAAAATTATTTTATTCATATAAAAAAATCAATCCAATATACCATTAGTATATTGGAGTAAATTTAAAATAATTCTATATCTAAAGTATTTATTATTTCAAGCATCATATTTGCGCTCATTTTTTGCGGTAAATCATTTTTTATTAAAAACTCTCGTCTTTTTATTCTGCTGTCTGGTTTTCCAGCCAGACCGCAAATATAAAGGTCTGTTTTTGTGTATTTATTTTTCTTTTCTTTTTTTTCTCCATCAAGGGTTGCACCAGCATCAATTAGTGCCTTTATTATTATATCCTTTTGGATGCCTTCAACGCCCAACAACCCTTCTGCACCGGGCTTTGGCTTTCTTCTTTCCTTTCCCTTTATTTCAGGAACGTAAGCGTGCAAAACATCAGGTGCAACATTTTTTATAAAATTTCTTATAATAAAGCCTGCACGGTCTGAGTCTGTTAGTATAATAACGCCGTTTTTTTTAGCTAATTTACGGATCAAAGACTGCATTTCCTTATTTTTAAAAATCTGAAAACCGCCTGTAACCACCACATCAGCATCTAAAAAAGATAAAAGCTTGTGCTTGTCGTGCTCGCCCTCTACAATTATAGTTTCTTTTACGTTAATCATTTTATTCTTACAGGTAATATTATGTAAACGTATTTTTCACCGTCAACAGGACGGATAATCGCAGGAGTAACAGGAGTAGAGAAGGAAAGCTTAATTCTATCGTCCTCTGCGTTTTTAAAAGCTTCTATCAAATATTTGGGATTAAATGCAATCTGCATAGGCTCGCCCTGCATATCAATAGAGAACTTGTCCTTAACCTTACCCATTACCGATTCACAGTCGATTGATACGCTTGTTTCGTCAATATCTAATAAAACGTGAGATTTTGACGCTTCGTTTACGATTGTTGCTGCACGGTCGATAGAATTTAAAATTTTTCTTCTTTCAACTACAAATTCTAAGGTATTTTTGTGGTTTGCAACCGATTTGTAGTTTAAATATTCGCCGTCAATGATGCGTGAAACCAAAATGCACTTATCAAGTGTGAATTTTACGTTGTTTTCATTAACAGAAATTTTAATAACCTCATCACCTTCACCCATAATACCAAGTAATTCCTTAGCATTTTTACCGGGGAGGATGAATTTTAGAGTTTCTTCGTTTTCGATTTCTTCTTTTCTTATAGCAACTCTGAATCCGTCACAGCCAACAACATTTATGTCCCGTGCCTCAACATCAAAGAGCACACCTGTTAATACCGGCTTTTCTTCACGGGTAGAAACAGCATAAACTGTCTGTTTTATCATATTTTTAACGAGGCTTTCTTTAATTTCAAAGGATTTTCCGTCCAATACTAACGGAAGCTGGGGAAATTCCTCTGCAGAAGATGTTGAAAAGTTGAATTTTGCATATCCGCATTCAATTTTTAAATTATCTTTTTCATCAATTTCCATAAAAACTTCATCGTCTGTATCAGGAAGCTTTTTTACAGCCTGAGAGAAAAGTGAAGCTCTAACCATAGCAAGACCTTTTTCGTCAACGTCAGCCGGAATAAAGCATTCAATACCCAAGTCCATATTGTTGCCTACTAATTTTAAAGCATTTTCCTTTGCTTCTATAAAAATACCCTCTAAAACGTTGATGGGAGTAGCTACAGGAACAGCTTTTTCAACTAAAGATACAGCTTCAACCAAATCTCGGCGGGAGCATTTCATTTTCATCATAAAAAAAACCTCTTTCTATATATAAAAATAATATATATTTAGTAGTAATAGTAGTAGTGTCTGTAGATTGTGTTAAAAAGTGTTTTTTTTCCCACGGTTGACACAAAATCGTCTGTTCAAAAAATGTAGGAAAAATGTTGATGAAAAGAAGTTTTCAACAGGTAAAATTTTCCACACTTCCAGTAAATGTAAACTAAAATTTTATTTACAACCGAATCAACACAAATCAACAGATTATAAACAGAAAAACTGTTTAAAAGTAAAAAATCAATATATAATAATTGTACCATAAAATCGTTGAAAAAGAAAGCCTAATATGATAAAATAAAGAAAAAAATGTAAAGAGGAAAAAATGAAAGATATAATATTTTTTGATTTTGACGGAACAATAGTTGATTCAGCACCCGGAATAAAGGCATCAGTAAAGTATGCACTCTCATATTTTGGAATAGAAGAAACTCGTGAGGAAATGTTAAATATCTTTATAGGACCGCCTCTTTTCGATGCTTTTTCCGAGTATTATAATATGAATAAAGAGGAAGCCGACACCGCTGTTGAAAAGTACAGAGAAAACTATAACGGCAATAACGCAATGGAGTATTTTTTTGTGTATGAAGGTGTAGAAAATATGCTAAAAACCCTAAGCAGCGAAGGGTTTACATTGTGTATTGCCTCGGCAAAGCCTACACCGTACATTAAGAGAATGTTAGACAGTGTTGATTTGTCAAAGTATTTTTATTTTATAAATGGTGCGTCCTTTGATGAAACAAAGAGGACAAAATCAGCCGTTATAAAGGAAACCATAGAGGTAAATAATTTTCCTAAAGAAAGAATTTTAATGGTAGGCGACAGGGAAAATGATGTTACAGGAGCAAAAAAGAACGATATTGATATTTTAGGCGTTTTATATGGCTATGGTGATGAAAAAGAGTTATCTGATGCAGGGTGTGTAAAATTAGCCAAAACACCTGAAGATGTAGTTAAAATTATAATGAATAAGTAAAGAAGAGGGAAACCTCTTCTTTTTTTGTGAAATTAGTATTAGTAGGGTGCGATGTAGGCATCGCCCCAAAAAAAAGAGACTTTTCAAAAGAAAAGCCTCTTTAAATTTATATAGAATGAAAATTAAATCTCTTAAAAACTCTATATATATTTTAATTTTTTTACGCTTTATTTTGCGTACTCAACAGTTCGTGTTTCGCGGATAACATTTACCTTAATCTGACCGGGATATTCCATTTCTTCCTCAATCTTTTTCACGATGTCACGAGCAATGAGTGTCATACTTTCGTCCTTAACATTGTCAGGACAAACCATAATTCTTACCTCTCTACCAGCCTGGATAGCAAAGGATTTTTCTACTCCGTCAAAGGAGTTTGCAATTTCTTCGAGTTTTTCCAAACGTTTGATGTATGACTCGATATTTTCACGTCTTGCACCGGGACGGGCTGCTGAAATAGCGTCTGCTGCCTGAACGATAGATGCTACGATTGTTGTTGCTTCAACATCGCCGTGGTGAGCCATAATTGCGTGGATAATATCTTTGCTTTCCTTGTATTTTTTAGCAAGGTCAGCACCGATTGTTACGTGTGAGCCCTCAATTTCGTGGTCTGCAGCTTTGCCAAGGTCGTGGAGTAAACCTGCTCTTTTTGCCATTGTTACGTCAACGCCAAGCTCTCCTGCGATAATACCTGAAATGTGAGATACCTCGATAGAATGCTTTAATACATTCTGACCGTAGCTTGTTCTGTACTTGAGCTTACCGATAAGCTTAACAATTTCGGGGTGTAAGCCGTGTACGCCTGTTTCAAAGGCTGCGTTTTCGCCCTCCTGCTTGATTGTAGCTTCTACTTCTTTTTTGCTCTTTTCGTAAAGCTCTTCAATTCTTGCGGGGTGAATACGTCCGTCAACAATGAGTTTTTCTAATGTCTGGCGGGCAATTTCACGGCGAACAGGGTCAAAACCTGATAAAATTACTGCCTCAGGTGTATCATCAATGATTAAATCAATACCTGTTAAGTTTTCTAAGGTTCTGATGTTTCGACCTTCACGGCCGATGATTCTTCCCTTCATTTCTTCGTTGGGAAGGTTAACTACTGTTACTACCACCTCTGCAACGTGGTCAGCTGCACATCTCTGAATAGCACCTGCAATGATGTTTTTGGCGGTTTTTTCTGCATTTTCTTTAGCCTGGGTTTCTATCTCTTTTGCCATTACGGCAGCGTCAGCTCTTACTTCTGATTCTAACTTTTCAAGTAAGTACTGCTTTGCTTCTTCTTTTGAAAGGCCTGATAAATTCTGGAGCATTTCCAGCTCTTTTTCTTTTATCTTGCCTAATTCGTCACGAATAACGTCTAACTCTTTATCACGCTTAGCCAATGCTTCTTCGCGTTTTTCCAAAGCTTCGTTTTTCTTGTCGAGATTTTCTTCCTTCTGCTGAATGCGGTGTTCCTGTCTTGAAATCTCGTTACGTCTTTCTTTTATTTCTTTTTCAAGTTCGGCACGTTCCTTGTGGTTTTCTTCTTTTGCTGCAAGGATTGCTTCACGCTTTTTGCTTTCGCCTTCTTTTTTAGCTTCTTCAATAATTCTCAGAGCTTCGGTTTTAGCAGAACCGATTTCTGCTTCTTCCTGCTTTTTTCTTGAAGAGTAGCCTGATTTATAAGAAATAAGCGACGCAACAATAATCAAAACGAGGGCCACAGCACCCGTTATGATTAATTCCATCTTTTGACCTCCTTCTTTTAAAATTTTGACAAAATTAAATCATACTGATATGTATTATCTTTAAATAAGTTATCTACTTATCCTACTTTAATATAATAATACTCTTTTATTATACATTTATTTGTCCGTTTTGTCAACTTTTTTTGCCTGACAAAAAACGGCTTAATACCGCACGGTTGACATATTTCAAAATTTGTTATACAATTGTAACATAGAGGTGGAGGAAAAATTTATGGTAAAACTGTCTAAAAGTGCAGAAAAAATCATAGAAAAGCTAATTGCAGCAGGTTTTAGCGCATACGCTGTTGGCGGAGCGGTAAGGGACTGCTTATTAGGGTTGCCTGCACACGATTTTGACGTTACCACCTCGGCTAAACCTCAAGAAGTAAAGGCACTTTTTAAAAAGACTTTTGACACAGGCATTGCTCACGGAACAGTAACGGTTTTAGAAGATGGCGAGGCTATTGAGGTTACCACCTTTCGCTCAGACGGAGAATACCTTGACAACAGAAAGCCAGAAAGTGTAACATTGGTAAAAGACGTGCGTGAGGACCTTGCACGCCGTGATTTTACCATAAATGCCCTCTGCTACAACAAGCACGATGGGATAATTGATTTGTTTTCGGGAATTGATGATTTAAATAACAAAATTATCCGTGCCATAGGAAATCCCGAAAAAAGATTTTGCGAGGATGCTCTCAGGATACTTCGTGCGGTGCGGTTTTCGGCACAGCTTGGCTTTGAAATCGAAGAAAACACAAAAAACGCAATCAAAGAATGTGCTCATCTTGTCAAAAACCTGAGCGTTGAGCGAATTGCAGCAGAGCTTGATAAAATATTGATGTCAGATAGCCCCGACCATTTAAAAATGCTTTATGATTTAGGGGTTTTAGCTCATATCTGTCCCGAAATGTGCGACTGCTTCACGACAGAGCAAAACACACGCTGGCATATATACGACGTGGGAACTCACTCTGTCGAGGTTATAAAAAATTGCCCGAAAGCGATTCATCTTCGCTATGCATCCCTTATGCACGATTGGGGCAAACCACACACAAAGGGAATAAATGATTTGGGAGAGGATATGTTCCGCAATCACGCTAAGGTTTCGCAGGAATTGGCAGAGAGCTTTTGCAGAAAATATAAATTCTCAAACGAGCGACGTGATAAAATTGTAAGGTTAGTCAGATTCCACGACATAGAAATTCTCCCTGAGAAAAAGTATGTAAAGCGGGCAATCAACAAGGTTGGGGACGATATTTTTTATGATTTGATTTGTTTGAAGAGGGCAGACTGTCAGAGTCAAAATTTAGAATTAACAGCATCAAGATTGCCTTATATCGACAGGCTTTTTGAGTTGTATGAAGAAATAAAGGAAAATTGCGAACCCTTTGGGGTAAAAAATCTTAAAATTAACGGCAATGACCTAAAGAAATTAGGATTTACAGGCAAAAAAATCGGGGAAGTGCTAAATATACTTTTAGAAAAAGTCATAGACAATCCCGAATTAAATGAAAAAGAAAAGCTGATACAAATAATAAAAGACCTTGCATAGCAAGGTCTTTTATATTATTCTTCAGTTTCTTCTGCTGCGCCGGCTTCGTTAAAGAGAATATCTCTTACTTCTTCTTCAACTTTAGCCAGAATTTCAGGGTGTTCCTTTAAGAATTGCTTTGCGTTCTCTCTGCCCTGACCGATGCGCTCGTCCTCGTAGTTGTACCATGTGCCGCTTTTTTGGATAATGCCCGAAGCTGCGCCGATGTCTAAGATACAGCCAATTTTAGAAATTCCTTCGCCGTACATAATGTCAAACTCAGCCTCTTTAAAGGGTGGAGCGACCTTGTTCTTTACAACCTTAACCTTTGTGCGGGCGCCCATAATTTCTGTGCCCTGCTTGATTAACTCCTGTTTTCTTACCTCAAGACGTACTGTTGAGTAAAATTTAAGCGCTCTACCGCCTGTTGTAACCTCAGGGTTTCCGTAAATTACGCCAACCTTTTCACGAAGCTGGTTGATGAAGATTGCGATTGTGTTTGTGCGGGCTATAACGCCTGCCAATTTACGGAGCGCCTGGCTCATTAAACGAGCGTGCAAGCCAACGTGTGAGTCGCCCATTTCGCCCTCGATTTCAGACTTGGGAACTAACGCTGCAACAGAGTCTATAACGATTACGTCGATTGCGTTACTGCGTACTAACATTTCGGCGATTTCTAACGCCTGCTCTCCTGTGTCAGGCTGTGAAACGATTAATTCCTCTACGTTTACGCCGAGCTTCTTAGCGTAATTGGGGTCTAGAGCGTGCTCTGCGTCAACGAACGCAACCTCGCCGCCACGCTTTTGTGCCTCTGCTATTACGTGGAGCGCAACTGTTGTCTTACCTGATGATTCAGGTCCGTAGATTTCTATAATTCTTCCCTTGGGAAGACCGCCAATTCCTAATGCATAGTCAAGTGAGAGTGCACCTGTGGGCAGAGTTTCAATCTGCATACTGGACTTTTCGCCCAACTTCATAACAGAGCCTTTGCCGTAGTTTTTCTCAATCTGGAGCATTGCGGCCTCCAGCGCTTCCTTTTTATCTTTATCAAATTCTATACCCTTTGTGTTTGTTGCTTTAGCCAAAATTTTGTCCTCCTTTTAGAACATTTGTTCGATTAAATTATAACTAAATTTTTATGGCTTGTCAAGAAGAATTTTAAATTTGTAATCTTTTTTTAACTTCCGCAAAAACAGTTTCGACAGTTTGGGTACGCACCTCAGCTCTGTCTCCTGTGAAAATTTCGCGCACCACAGAGGTTACACCGTCTAAGCAAACGCCCATATAAACAAGACCTACGGGCTTTTTATCTGTTCCGCCTGTTGGACCAGCAATACCTGTTGCGGACAATCCTAAACGAGCGCCGGTGCGACGGCACACGCCTTCTGCCATCTGGCAGGCGATAATCTCACTTACTGCGCCAAAATTCTCTAAGGCTTCGTGGGATACGCCTAAGTTTTTTTCTTTTGCTTCGTTACTGTATGTAACGTACCCTTCTGAAAAAATTTCAGAAACTCCGCTAAAATTGCCTAAGCACGCCGCAATCAGCCCTGCGGTGCAGGATTCTGCCGTTGCTACGGTAATTTTATTTTCTATCAAATAGGCTATAACCTTATCTATCATAACTCAATATTCCTCGGGTTGTATTTTTTCATATTATCTAAAATTTTCTCAGGCGGCTGGAACAAAAGAGTATAAGCAACGCCGCTTTTTGAAAAGTTCACATAATATTTTCTGCCAAGCTTTTCATCGTAGTTTGCATTGATTATTGTTCGCTCAGTTGAAAAATTTGCTCTTGCAGGAGCCATACGCTCAATGTTTTTGCAGGCGATTGACACTAAATTACGGCGTCTTGATCTGCCGCAGATTTTGTCAATATCCAAAACGCCGTTTGTAAAAGAATACTCAAACTCAACGGAAAACTGCTGACAGGCAATGCGAGTGCCGTAGATAGCAGCACCCCACAGAATGGGAATGAGCCACATCCATTGAATTTTTATAAAAAATAAAAAGTAAAAAGAAATCAGGCAAAACAAAATGCAGGCAAGTACGATCAGTGCCTTTATTGCCTTGTCACGAGCTGATTTTCTCGCCACTAAGTATTCGCAAAAAATGTCCATCATAAAAGTCACGCTCTTTTCAAAAATTTCGTTTGGGTAATTATATAGTCAAGGGGCAAATCGTGAGTAGCTTCCATAAAATCTGCCCTCTGCTCGTCATAAAAAAGTCCGCAAGTAACACCATCATAACCTTTTAAAAACCTGTCATAGTATCCTGCGCCGTAGCCGATGCGGTGAAGATTATCATTGAATCCCACACCGGGCACGACAACTAAATCAATGTCTCCTACCTCGTCGCCCTGTGGCTCTAAAATACCGTAAGCGCCCAGACTTAGCTCATTTAACGAGCGAAATTCTCTGGCAACCATACCGCCGTTTGCCAGACACACAGGAGCGCACAGGCGCTTGCCCTGTGAGAGCATTTGTTCAATGAGATGCAAGGTGTCTACCTCGTCTCGGTAAGAAAGATAAACCATAACAGTTTGCGCTGACTGAAAAAATGGTTGAGAGAGCAAGGTTTTTGCTATTTTTTCGCTCTTTTTATCTTTATTTTCAATATTTTTTCTTATTTCAATCAGTTTTCGGCGAAGTTCTTTTTTCATACTTTTTCCCCGGGGAGCACAGTAAAAATTTCTGCGCCCTCGCATTTTCCGCTATTTTCATTTACGCAGAACACCGCTCCGTCAATGCGAGCAGGGGAGTCGGAAAATTCAAATCTTGTGGGCGCGCATTTTACAAATCTGTCGATTACGATAGATTTATCAACGCCTAAACAGGAGTGATGAGGACCCGTCATACCAACGTCTGTTAGGTATCCTGTACCACGAGGCAGCACCTGAGCATCCGACGTCTGCACGTGGGTGTGAGTGCCGAACACAACAGACGCGATGCCGTCTAAGAAGAACCCCATCGCGCGCTTTTCGCTGGTTGCCTCTGCGTGAAAGTCTACGATTTTTATATCGGCATTGCATTTTTCAAGAGCTTCCTTTAGCGCTCTGAAGGGACAGTCAACATTTTCCAAATAAATTCTGCCAAGGGCATTTGCCACAGCAATTTTTACGCCGTTTTTTTCCACAACGGTTATGCCCCTTCCCACAGTTTCAGGGGGATAATTTATAGGGCGGATTACACGCTCGTTGTGGGCAAGAATGGTGGTTGCGTCCTTTTGGCGGAAGGTGTGATTGCCCAGGGTTATCACGTCAGCGCCGGCGTTGAGTATCATTTCTGCTTTTTTTCGTGAAATGCCGTTTGCGCTGCAGGCGTTTTCGCCGTTTACTATACAAAAGTCCGCATTATATTTTCTTATTAAGCTTTCTAAATTGTCTAATACTGCGTCAGTGCCTCTGTCGCCAACCACGTCGCCAATTACTAAAATATTCATACAATCTCCAATCTAAGCTCTTGTAAAACGTGCAAGAGCAGCCGCTTCTTTTCTTAAAATCTCGCAAAATGTATCTATTTCTTCTTCGGTGTTGTAAACTCCCAAGCTCACACGGATAGTTTCTTCAATATGCTTGCGGTCATACCCTTGAGCTAATAAAACGTGAGATGGCGCAGGCTTGTTTGTAGAGCAGGCTGACCCTGCTGATATACATATTCCGTGGGTTTCGAGTGCGTGCAAGAGGACTTCTGCACGAACGTTTATAACTCTGATGCTCACAATGTGGGAAGAATACGCCTCTCCTGCGTTGTTTATAATAAAGTTTTCATCTAATGAAGAAATTATTTTTTCTTTTAATTTTTGAAGACGCTCCTGTTTTGCGTCATAGGTTTTTATGGTTTCATCAACTGCTACGGCAAAACCTACTGCACCCGCTACGTTTTCTGTGCCTGAGCGCAGATTTTTCTGCTGATGACCGCCTAAAATATAAGGAAGAACCCTTACCTTGTCACGGATGTAGAGTGCGCCAACTCCACGAGGACCGCAGATTTTGTGGGCAGAAAGTGATATAGCATCAACTCCCCAGCTGTCTACGTTTACCCTTATATTTCCTAATGCCTGAACGCAGTCGGAATGAACGATAATATCGGCGCTTTTTGCCTTTACTTTTTTTACAATGTCGGCTATGGGGTTGATTGCCCCTGTTTCGTTGTTTACCGCCATTACGGATACCAAGCGGGTATTTTCCTTTATCGCATTTGCCACGCTGTCGGCAGAAATCACGCCGAACTCATCAGGCGCAATATATGTTACCTCGCAGCCCAAATCCTCTAAAGCTTTCACAGGCTCTGACACCGAGGGGTGCTCAATAGCTGAGGTTATAATGTGAGGCTTACGTTTAATAGCGTTTTTTAAAACTCCAAAGAAAATCTGGTTGTTGCTCTCTGTTCCCCCTGATGTAAAAACAAGCTCGCCGTTCTTTGCGCCGATTGCTGAAAGGATTTTGTCCTTTGCTTCTTTGAGCTTTTTTTCTGCGGCATAGCCTGCAGCGTGCATTGATGAGGGATTTGCGTAAAAATCTTTGTTTATTTCGTTCATTGCATCAATCACACAATTATATGGGCGTGTGGTCGCTGCGTTGTCCAGATAAATCATACTTTTATTCTGTCTCCTATAAATTTCAATATATATTTAATGGAAAAAATCTTCACAGGTATCATTAAAAGTGCATCGGGTGCTCTTGATGCAAGTGCTCCCAAATACGGCATACCTATATAGTGATAAAACCACAATGACCCCAAAAGGGCGTCAATGATTATTGCCTGCAGAATGACGCAGGGAATAATAGTTTTGTAGCTTATGGGTCTTTTATAGAGAAAAACCCCATAAGATATACCATACAAAACAGTATTAATGCAAAATCCCAGCCAGGGAGCGCCGCCTTTTAAAAATTGTCCAAGCACGTCAGCCACAAGCGCCAATGCTGCGCCAATCCACGGGCCAAACATCACCGAGCCTAAGACCTGGGGCACAAAAGTAAAACTGATTCGTGCTGCTCCTACATCAAATCCCAAAATTCTGGTCAGCACAATGTTCATAGCGATGAGCACTGCTCCGTAAGAAATGATTCTTACACGTCTTTTCATATCAATCGTCCTTTCGTAGTTTGCCGCAAAAGACAACTGACATCATTTGCAGCAGCGGAATGCGGAAAAGACACCGCAAGGAAAAAAGTCCTTTTCGTGCAGGGGACAACTTCCCGTTCCCTTGCCACTTGACGCGTCAGTTCCTACTCTGCGTACGCTATATTCGTACTATTTTATTATATATTTTTGACGGCGGTTTGTCTATATTATTTAGAAAAATTTAACCTTATTTTAAAAAATATCTCAGTTGACAAAATTCGATGATTGTAGTATTATGATAATTGTATAAATCTTTGTACAAACAGGAGATAGATTTCTATGGAAAGCCTTGAGATTATCCGTTATATAAACTACGTTTTTGCCTTTATTTTTGTGGCGTGCGTAGGTTATCAGTTTATTTATATATTTATTCCTTTTTTAAAGGGCGGCAGAAGATACAAAGCACGCAGAATGTACCGTTACGCAGTTTTGATTCCTGCACGAAATGAGGAAAAGGTTATCCCCCACTTAATTGCAAGTATTAAGGGGCAGAGCTATCCTGAAGAACTAATTGATATTTTCGTTATTGCCGACAACTGCACGGACAATACAGCTCAAGTGGCACGGGATTCAGGTGCATATCGTGTAATCGAGCGTCAGAACAAAAAGCAGGTAGGTAAGGGCTATGCCTTGGACTACGCCCTAAATCTTATAAAGACAGAGTATCCCGACAATGACTACGAGGGTTATTTCGTGTTTGATGCTGATAATTTATTAGACGAAAATTACATTGCCGAAATGAACAATATGTTCTCAAACGGCCACAGGGTATTGACCAGCTACAGAAACACCAAAAACTACGGCACAAGCTGGGTTTCAGCAGGCGGCTCTTTGTGGTATTTGAGAGAATCAGCGTTTTTGCACCACCCAAGAACACTTCTTGGCACGTCCTGTACAATCTCGGGCACAGGCTTTTTGGTGCATCGTGAGATTTTAGAGCGTGTTGGCGGCTGGAAATTTTTCTTGCTTACTGAGGATATTGAATTTTCGTTGCAGCAGGTTCTAGACGGAGAGAGAATTTCTTATTGCCCGAGGGCAATGCTGTATGATGAGCAGCCTGTAAAATTCAGCCAGTCCTGGCGCCAGAGAATGCGTTGGACAAAAGGCTCAATGCAGGTAACCCGCAAGTACTTTTTCAAAATGGTCAAGGCAATGTTCGCAGGCCGCGGATTTGCCTGCTTTGACTTGGCAGTATCTACAATGATTCCTTTAATGATGACAATAGTGTCAGGCTTTGTGTATGCAGTACTCATCATTTTGGGACTTATATTCCAGTTGAATTTTAACGTGCTCATCCGTTCTATACTTGAGCTTATAGTAAATTCTTACCTTATGCTTTTGGGTATGGGATTTATTGCGGTGGTTTCCGAGTGGGACAAAATTTTTGCCCCTGTTCATAAAAAGATTTTATATACGTTTACGTTCCCGTTCTTTATGTTTTCGTATATTCCCATTACCTTTGTGGCGCTTTTCTCAAAGGATGTTGGTTGGAAACCAATAACACATGATCAAGTAAAAACTCTCGACGATGTCCGTTGACACGGCTTTAAAAAAAGGCTTCCCTTCTTATACAGGGAAGCCTTCTTTTTATTTCTTACTCTTTATATAGTTCCAGCTATCTTTGCACATTTCAGCCAGACCGTACTCTGCCTTCCAGCCCAGCTCATCGCAGGCCTTTTTGGGGTCGGCAAAACATATTGCCACATCTCCGGGGCGGCGGTCAACTATTTTGTAGTTTACCTTAACGCCTGTTTCAGCTTCAAAGGTCTTTACCAAATCAAGCACGCTGTAGCCATTGCCTGTGCCTAAGTTATACGCTTCAACGCCTGTTGTGGCAAGTGTTTTTTCAAGTGCCTTGATGTGCCCCTTTGCAAGGTCCACAACGTGGATATAATCTCGTACCCCTGAGCCGTCGTGGGTGGGGTAGTCGCTGCCGAATACGCTCAACACCTCAAGCTCTCCTGATGCCACCTTTACAATATAGGGCATCAAGTTGTTGGGAATGCCGTTTGGCTCTTCGCCGATAAGTCCGCTTTTGTGAGCGCCGATGGGGTTAAAGTAGCGGAGCAAGGATATACTCCATTCTGAATCCGAAACAAAAACATCACGAAGAATATTTTCTATCATCAGCTTGGTGCTGCCGTAGGGATTTGTCGTAGATAAAGGGAAATCCTCACGAATGGGCAAGGTTTTGGGTGTGCCGTAAACTGTTGCAGAGGAAGAAAATACAATTTTTTTCACATTTGCTTTTTTCATTGCCTCCAACAACACCAATGTTCCTGTTATGTTGTTGTGATAGTAGCGGATAGGCGCAGACACCGATTCGCCAACCGCTTTTAATCCTGCAAAGTGGATTACCGCATCAATCTCGTGGTTTGCAAATATTTTGTCCATTGCATCACGGTCTAAGATATCCGCCTCATAAAAGGTAAAATCCTTGCCTGTTATTGTCTTGATTTTGTCAAGCATTTCAGGTTTTGAGTTTACGAAGTTATCGCAAACTACGATTTCATAATTTTCGTTTAACAATTCTACGCAGGTGTGGCTGCCAATGTAGCCTGCACCGCCTGTTACAAGAATAGCCATAGGCACCTCCTGTTAGTAGTGTATGTATATGCTCTGTGTGTCGCCGTCCCATTCTACTTCGCACTTAAGCGCCTGTGCCACGCTACGCAAAGGTATCATAGTAATGCCGTCAATCAGTACAGGAGCAGCACCAAGAACTGAGGCAACGCCGTTTACAAAGGCAATCTTACTGTCTATGGTTACTGAAATTCTGTTGTTTCTGTATGAGATTACAATACGCTGAGTGTCTTCCATCCACTCAATTGTGCCACCCAGATATTCTACCGTATCACGCAGGGGCACCATTGTTATTCCGTCGATTAAGGCAGGGGATGTTACCAGCATTTTTGCATTTGCCGCTTTTGCAGCGTACAAGCTGCCTATTCTCATTGACATTGTTCCCGCCTTGGGAATTATGGGTGTAAGCTCTCCTGATGAGAGCATTTCTTCGTGGGTAATTGTATCTCCTGCAGGGTTTACAGGTGTAGCCGCAGGCGTTTCGGCGTCAGGTTCTTTATCTTCTGCTCCGGGGTTTGAAACTGCAGGAACGTCCGAGCTGAGCGTCAGATAGCCGTAGGTTACGCCGTCAAGAGAATACGGCGCAACACCATTTCTGTATTCGCCGCAATCAGCAAAGGTGGGGGCTACAACCTCTTTGCCGTTTTCGTCAATGTATCCCCAGAGGTTTTCGGAAAACACTCTGGCAAAGCCATCGGTAAAGGTGTAGCAATACTCGTAATTCGTCTTTATAATCCAATTTCCTGTAGCGTTAATATATCCGCTCACATCGCCCTGCTTTACAGGGTAGCGGCCCTGCTCGTCGGGTGTACCGATATAATCAAAGGTAAAAGCCGTTACTTGCTTGCCGCTTTTATTAATAAGTCCGTAGCCTGATGAGGTTTTGCACACGGCATAGCCCTTATAAAAGTCGCCTGCAAACTGGTATGCAGGGGAAATTTCGTATGTGCCGTAGGTGGAAATATATCCCCACTTGCCGTTTTTGCATACTGCAGCTAATCCTTCGGAAAAATCAAAGGCAAAGTCAAATTGCGGTGCGATAATCTGGTTGCCCTCTGTGTCACAATAGCCGTAAAGACCGCCCCTTACTCCGCAGATTGCGCCGTCCGATACATCAAAGGAATAGTCAAAGGGCGTGTTGAATAAAACCTCGCCGCTCGCATCAATATATGCGTGAACATTGTTTGCCAGCACTACGTGAGCAAGACCTTCGGAAAAATCGTAGGCATTAGCAAACTGGAAAGGAATAACCGTTGTGCCGTTGGGGGAGATATATCCCCATATACCACCTGATTGCGCAGGAATAAGGTCAGAAGTCACTGTGCCAAGTGCGTCCCAGCGGTATTCGGTAATGGGATTTCCTGTTTTGTCAACGAGCGCCCACTTTGAGTTTTTAGACGCTTTGCCCAAAGAGCTGTAAAGGGTGTCCAGCATATTGTGGTCGGCATCCATAATTACAGTATAGCCTGCAAAAGCAGTATTTATAAAACTGATGCTTATAGCAAATGCTATAGCGAATGCTAAAAGCAAGGTTGAAATTTTTTTCATATATTTTTCCCTTTCTGCCCAAAAGGGCACAGGTGTAGACATACTTTAACGTATACATTTTACACTATTTTATCCAAAAATTCAATAAAATATCAAAAAAAACTATGATTTTCGCAAAATTAGTGGTATAATTATGCTGAGATAGTGTGGGAGGTAGAGGAAATGGCACAAATCATAGAGATAAAATCGTCTTGTGATTATGACAAATTAAGCGATGCGGCAAAAGCTCTTGCAGGCGGGGAATTAGTGGCATTTCCTACCGAAACTGTTTACGGTCTGGGAGCAAATGCTCTTAACCCCGACGCTGTAGTAAGTATCTTTGCAGCAAAAGGCAGACCCCAGGACAATCCCTTGATAGTACACATTGCAGATAAAAATGACATTTATCCTCTGGTAAAGGAAGTCCCCCAGACTGCTCACAAAATTTTAGATAATTTAACACCGGGACCAATTACAATAGTGTTAGAAAAGTCAGACCTTGTGCCTGATGTTGTAACGGCAGGGGGCAAAACCGTTGCCGTAAGAATTCCTGAGTCAGAAATTGCAAGAGAGCTGATAAGACGTGCAAAAGTTCCTGTGGCAGCGCCCAGCGCCAACATTTCAGGAAAGCCCAGTCCCACGAAGGCTCATCACGTGGCAGAGGATTTAGAGGATAGCATAAGCTACATCATTGACGGCGGTGCTTGCAGTGTGGGACTTGAGTCCACAGTTGTTGACCTTACTGTTAATCCACCGCAGATTTTGCGCCCCGGTGGAGTTACCCACGAAGCCTTGAGTTCTCTTTTGGGCGAAGTTTTGGGGTATAGTGCAGGTACAAATGACAATCACGCACCGAAGAGTCCCGGTATGAAATACCGCCACTATGCACCGAAGGCGAAGATGACAGTTTACGAGGGCAAAAATTTAGAAAAATATATAAACGAAGAAATCAAAAAAAATCAAGGCAAAAAAATTTGTGTGCTTTGTGCAGGAGAAAAGGATTACGAGGGCGCAATCAGTGTAAATTGCGGCAACGCCCCTGAGGAGTATTCAAAAAATCTTTTTGATGCATTGCGTTTTGCCGACGGGGAAGAGTGTGATATTGTTTTAGCAGAATTTCCCTTTGAAATGTGTGGCATAACAGTTGCGCTTTTTAACAGAATCAACAAGTCCTGCGGAGGAAATGTGATAGTATGCAAATAGTGAGAATGACAAAAGAGCATATTCCTGATATTTTACAGATTGAGGCAGAGTGCTTTTCAGAACCGTGGAGCGAGACAATGTTTTTAGAGGAAATCTCAGGCAAATTTTCTCACTATTATGTTGCAGAACTCGACGGACACGCCGTTGCCTATATGGGAATGTGGTCGCTGTCAGGAGAAGGACACATCACAAACGTTGCCGTAGCAAAGGCGCACCGCCGAAAAGGCGTGGCACGAGCTTTGATTGAGCATTTTATAGATATTGCAAGGGTAGAAAACCTTGAATTTATGACATTAGAGGTGCGGGCGTCAAATAATGCTGCAATTTCTTTATACAAATCCTTTGGCTTTACTCAGGTAGGCGTAAGGAAAAAATATTATGAAAATGTGGAAGATGCGTTACTTTTAACAAAATTTTTCGGAGAATAGTTATGGACAATCTTATTTTAGCAATTGAATCATCCTGTGACGAAACCTCGGCAGCCGTCTTAAAAAACGGCAGAGAGGTTAAATCCTGTGTGATTTCATCACAAATAGATATTCACAAAAAATTCGGCGGAGTTGTGCCCGAGGTGGCATCACGTAACCATATTTTAAACATTTCGTCAGTAGTTAGTGATGCAATGGAAACTGCAGGCGTTGCCTACGATGACTTATCCGCCGTTGCCGTAACCTACGGTCCAGGATTAATCGGAGCGCTTTTAGTTGGCGTATCCTATGCCAAGGGCATTGCAAGTGCTAAGAACTTACCGCTCATTGCAGTTAATCATATTCATGGTCACATTGCGGCAAACTATATTACACACCCAGAGCTTACACCGCCCTTTGTGTGCTTGGTAGCATCAGGCGGTCACAGTCATATACTGTATGTTAAGGACTATATGGAGTTTGAGATTTTAGGCAGAACAAGGGACGACGCAGCAGGGGAAGCCTTTGATAAAATTGCCCGTGTTATCGGTCTTGGGTACCCAGGAGGTCCAAAGATTGAAGCCCTTGCCAAAGAGGGAACGGACGATGCTATGAAGTTTCCCAGAGTAGAGTTTAGTGATGCTCCTTATGATTTCAGCTTCAGCGGAGTTAAGACTTCGGTTATTAACTTTTTGCACAACGCAGAGCAAAAAGGCATTGATATAAACAAAGCCAATATTGCCGCAAGCTTTCAGCGTGCGGTAACTGACGTTTTAGTCGCCCACACAATCCGTGCCTGCCTTGACAAGAAGGTAGACAAAGTAGTAGTTGCAGGGGGAGTAAGTGCCAATGGTGCTCTCCGCAAGGCTTTCGGTCAGGCAGCGATTGAAAATAATTTAGAGCTTTATTACCCCCAGCCGATTTATTGCACCGACAACGCTGCAATGATAGGCTGTGCAGGTTACTATAAATTTTTAAAAGGAGAATTTGCCGACAGCAGCTTAAACGCTGTGGCTAATTTGAAGCTTTAAAAGGAAGTGCATTATGGACGAAAAAGAATTTATCACACAAGATGGCACACAGGAAGAATTAAATCAGGAAAAACAGGCAGCAAGAGCCCAGATGGAGAACATCTTTGAGCAAATTTCTGAAATAAAGGCAGAAAAAGAGGCGCAAGAGCCAAAGGAAGAGCCCAAAGAAGAGGAGCCGCTTCTGACAGAAATTGAGGTGCTTACCCACACCACAGAATCTGATGAAGAAAAAGAAGAAAAAGAGAGAATTTTTGAGGAGCAGCGTGCCCAAAAGAACAAAAAAATGATAACCCGTGCGGTTATTTCTATTGCAGTTGCTGCTGCGGTAATATTCGGCGGATATTTTTACGCTGACTATATGCCCAGAGGTCAGGGAGAAGCCGTTGTTGTTACTATTCCTCAGGGTGCGGGTACCGTACGTATTGCAAAGGAGCTCAAAAAAAGCAACCTTATAAATTCCGAGGGATTTTACCGTGTTATGTCAAAGTTTCGTGGCATTGACGGAAAGTACAATTTCGGCAAGTACGAAATCCCAAGAGGTGCAGGGTATGAAAAAATTTTCAAAATCCTCACACAACCCAGCACAAATATTGACGCAGTAAGAGTTACTATCCCCGAAGGGTATGAAATCTATAAAATAGCGGATTTACTTGAGGAAAAGGGTCTTATCGACAAGGATAAATTCTATTATCTGGTAGATTACGGCACCTTTGACTACGAATTTGTAAAGGATATTCCTCAGAGGGAGTCACGCCTTGAGGGTTATCTCTTCCCCGACACTTATGAATTTGTGCCAAATGATGAATACGGCATAATCAACGAAATGCTGGGAAGATTTGAGCAGGTTTACTCAAAGTATAAAGAGGCAGTAGAGGCTACAGATAAGACAATGGATGAAATAATCACACTTGCTTCCATTGTTGAACGTGAAGCACAAGGCGACCACGACCGTGATATGGTGTCAAGTGTGTTCCACAACAGACTAGCGAGCCCCGATTATCCCTATCTTCAGTCTTGTGCTACAGTTCAGTACGTGCTAAAGGAAAGAAAGCCTGTGCTGTCTGTGGCAGATACCAAGATTGACAGTCCCTATAACACATATATAAACAAGGGCTTGCCCGTAGGACCTATTGCTTCCCCAGGCGAAAAGTCAATAGCAGCTGCTATCAATCCTGCAGATACAGACTATCTGTTCTTTGTAATGGGCAGCGACGGAAAGCATCATTTCTCAACCACATTTAGTGAGCATATTGAAAATAAGAACAATTAAAAGGTGTGCCTTACGGCACACCTTTTAATTGTTTTTTTATTAATTTTTGTATCGCTCCACGGAAAAGCCTGAAAAAGAGCCGCCTACTATGAATTTTTGAGAAATTCTTTTTCCATTTCTAATATATCTTCCAACCAGTAAATGCCGATGTCGAGCGCTGCCCACATGCTGGTGCGTTCTGCTTTTTTTGTGAGCTTGGCAGACCCTATACTGTCGCCGTTTTTCTCCAAAAGCTCGATGAGAACCTTCTTCGCCATATCAAGGTCATTTACCTTTTCTGACTCAAGGATCGTAAATCTTACAATAAAGTTTTCGTTAAAATCGCCGAAATAAAGCACATTTCCGTCACGAAGTAAGGGCTTTTCCCTGTATATAAGTTTTTCTCTTTCTGTAATAGCTGCTGCCATGGTGTAATTCCTCCTATATTAATCCTTTTCTAATTCTTCTAATGCTTTTGCATCAACGTCGCCCTCGTCGTGCTTTAAGTGGGTGCGCTGAGCGTTTTTGATAATTACGATGTCTTCTACCTTAAAGTCGTTTACCACAGTTTCTTCTGAGGTCATCTTAACAGAAACTATACCCTTTAAGAGCTGAGAAGAAATAACAGTACCTCTGCCCATTGGTGTGTCAACCAATGCTCCCACGTTGGGTGCTTTTTCAAGGAGCGCTTCGTATGCGTCCTGTTCGTATTTTAAGCAGCACATAAGTCTGCCGCAAGTACCTGAAATCTTTGTGGGGTTTAAGGAGAGCGACTGCTCCTTTGCCATTTTTATTGACACAGGCTCAAAATCTCCTAAAAATTGCGAACAGCAAAGCGGTCTGCCGCAAATACCAAGACCGCCTAAGAGCTTTGCCTCATCTCGCACGCCAATCTGGCGAAGCTCGATTCGTGTTCTGAATACTGCGGCTAAGTCTTTTACTAATTGTCTAAAGTCAACTCTGCCGTCAGCGGTAAAGTAAAACAGTACCTTGCTGCGGTCAAAGGTGTACTCAACGTCAACCAAGTTCATTTCAAGACCGTTTGCAGCAATCTTTTCAAGACAAATTGAAAAAGCCTCTTTTGCCTTTTTCTTATTTTCCTCTGCTACCTGTATATCTTGGTCTGTTGCCTTTCTGAGAATGCTCTTAATCGGCATATTAAATTCTTTTTCGTCTACTTCTTTGTCTGCTAATACCACGGTTCCGTATTCTACGCCTCGTGTTGTTTCAACAATGACGCCGTCGCCTACATGAACCTCAATATCTTCAGGATTGAAATAGTATATTTTACCTACGGGCCTGAATCTAATGCCCACTACCTTTGTCATGGAAGTCCTCCCATACACGCATAACGGCTTCTGACACCGTTGCGTTAAAATTTAAATTTTGTTTAAGCGAGACTTTCAATCCGCTTAGTTTATCAAATGCTGAAATCAGCTTTTTTTTCGAAATATCATCGGTAAAAACCCGAATGTCTGAAAGCCTGCCCGCAAAAACACAAGTAGCCTCCATATTGGTTTTTACCATTACGCAGTCACGCAAAAAGGTCATAAGATAGTCAATAATTTCTGTTATATTTTCTTTTTCTTCAGTTAAAAACTCCACCATTTCACGCAGTTTTAAGGAATTTTTCTTAAGATTAATTAGTGCATTGATGGATTTTTCTATTCGTGCCTGCTTGTTAGAATCAGAGCACAGCTCACGAGCCGCACCGATGCTCCCTTGAGAAAGCTTTGCAATAGTTTCGGCGCTGCCGCTTTCTATATCATAGTTTTTTGTCAGGTAATTGCTAACCTCATCTGTGCTCAAAGGAAAAAACGAAACTGTCTGGCTACGTGAAAGCACAGTAGACAGGAGCTTTTCCTTACTGGTTACGCAAATAATAAAGGTAACGTATGAGGGCGGCTCTTCTAAGACTTTTAAAAGAGCGTTCTGTGCCTCAACGCTTAATTCGTCGCCTGTATCTATTATAAAAATTTTGCGAGCGGCGTTTCTTGGCTTTAAATAAACCTCAGAAATAATCTGCTCTCGCACATTGTCAACACCCACTGATGCCTTGTCCTTGTCTTTTTTTAAAGTGATGATGTCGGGGTGTGTATTAGCCCGAGCCTGTATACACATAGGGCATACGCCGCAGGCGGTGTGAGCTTCACACACAAGCGCCTGTGAAAATAATTTTGCGCATAACTTTTTACCCACGCCCTCTATTCCTTCAAAAACGTAGGCATTGGATATTCTGTCGTAGGCGAGGGAACGCCCAAGACATTCTTTTACTGTTTCGTGCCCTATGAGGCTTTCAAAAATCATCAAACTTTCTCAAATCTCTCTACGTCAACTACAAAAATTGTAGCGCCGCCAACTTCGATTTCAGCAGGGAATGACATATAGCCTGTGCTTGCGCCAACGTAGGGCTCAGCAGAGAATACAACCTGCTTGCGCTTAGCTGAGTGCTTTGACATAACATCAATTACTGTCTGCACCTTTTCTTCGTCTGTACCGACCAACAGAGTTACATTACCCACTCTCAAAAAACCGCCTGTTGAAGCCATCTTTGTAACAGAGAAACCTTCTTTATTGAGAGCTTTCATAACGGTGTTAGCATCGTCATTACTTACAATAGCAAATACAAGTTTCATAGTTATGTCCTGCCTTTCTTTATTACTGTTCTTTATAAATGTCTAATATAAATTCTCCTAAGCTGTTTGCAGCATCAGGCTTTGCAAGGAGCTTGGCATTGTCCTTTAGCTGACGTGCAATGTGGGGGTAATTCATCAAAAGATACACCGCTTCATCTGCAGGGAAGGTATCGCTGACAGATAGTGCCAGACCGTGGTTTACCATAAACTCCATATTTCTGTCCTCTTGGCCCGGAATGGGGTTTGTGAGGATAAGAGGTAGATTTTTTGCCAGAGCCTCGGATGTGGTAAGACCTCCCGGCTTTGTGATAATGCAGTCACAGCAATCCATAATCTCATCAACGTTTGTGACGTAGCCATAAGTTATCAGCTTTCTGTGGAGTTTCAGCTTTGATACAGATGCTTTTAGTCTTTTGTTATTACCGCAGATGGCAATAATCTGAAAATCGTCAGGGAGCTTGTCGAGCTGCTTGATGATGTTTACTGCAGCCTTGCCGTAACCCATAGAGCCCATCATAACCAATACGGTAAATTTGTTGTCTATATCAAGGGCGGCACTTGCCAGTGC
The DNA here is from genome assembly GCA_045545755.1 of Congzhengia sp. Classification (GTDB taxonomy): domain Bacteria; phylum Bacillota; class Clostridia; order UBA1381; family UBA9506; genus Congzhengia. Next base: position 42,960 of record JAZQBQ010000054.1, read on the forward strand.
CCTGTCCTTTTTTTCTGAAAACTTAGGGCTGATAGGAATGCCAAAAGGAAGGATTACCTTGTCGTTGCCAAGCTTTTTTATAGCCTGATAAGAAAGGAGCTCCGAGGGAATTATATAGTAATCGGACTTTGCCTGTTCCCAGAAGGGGTGCATAGTAAAGTCTGTAACTATTGATATTATGGGAGCGCCTATTTTATGACGCTTTGCTATTCTGTTTAAGACCATTGTTGCCCAAACGTGGGTAGACACAATAACGTCGGGCTGATACTCCTCCAGGGATTTCAGCAACCTGCGCTTGAATGCATTAGCAATGAGCTTGTTGTATCGGGTTATCTCGTCATCGTCTGAGGTTTTTGCGTCTAAAATATCGTATATGGCGCTGTACGCCTTGGGGAAAATTGTAGTAGACAGGATATACCCCTTAGAGATGAGCTCCTTTAATACAATGTTTACGTTTTCGGCAACGTCTAATATTTTAGTTTCTACATTTACAAATTCTGCAAAGTAGTCGGTCATGGCTTTTGCTGTCTGATGATGACCGCCACCTGCAGGTACGGATAAAAACAGTACCTTCATTGTAATTTCCATAGCCTCCTCTTTATTTTGAACAGGGATAGGAAAAAATCATTCTGAATGGACAAACCAAACCCGCAGGGGTGTGCCCCGAAGTCGTACACTAGTACGACGAGAGGTGTGGTTTGTTCATAGCAAAAAGGCGCAATTTTGAGAAAAATCTCAAAATTGAGATTTTTCAACAACTTTTTCTAAAGCCCATTGTTGTTGCACGATTGTTCGTATCAGTACTCTTTTGCCTTTTTGCGGTCAGGACTTTTTTTACATCCCTCTCTTTCTTAGAAAAGACCTGGGATGTTAAGTCCGCCTGTGATTGAGCCCATACCTTCTTCTGCTGCAGCTTCAATCTGCTTTATTGCGTCATTTACCGCAACGGTAACTAAGTCTTCGAGCATTTCTGTATCATCAGGATCAACAATTTCGGGATCGATTGTAAGCTTTACGATTTCTTTTGTACCCTTCATTGATACCTTAACCTTGCCGCCGCCGGCTGAGGTTTCTATAACTTTTTCTTCTAATTCTTTCTGTACTCTTTCCATTTCTTCCTGCATCATCTGTACCTGACGCATTGCGGTGTTCATCTTAACGCTTCCGCCGCCTGTAAATTTATTACCTTTTGCCATGATGTAATCTCCTTAAGTTTAAATAAATTGTATTTCAGAATGAGTTTTTGCTAATTCTTCCAGTTTTTTTAGAGGGTCGTCGGGTTCTTCGCCGATTTCTTTGGGTGTTACGCAGGCAACCTCCATACTTTGTCCCGTTACCTCTTTGACTGCTGTTTTTATTAAATCAAGATTTGAGGGCTTTGACACAACGCTTTTTGACAGTGCGGCGTTGTCGCCAAATACCACACATAATTTTCCTGCCACCTCTTTTGCGTGAACAAGTGATAGGTGGGGGTAAATCGGCATACCGCCGTGGGCCTTGATATAGTTTATAATTTCGGGCCAGCGACCTGCTACTGTTCCGTCTGTTGCGGGAGCAGCGGCTTTCGGTTTTTCTGCCTGTTTTGGTTTTGGCACTTCCTTGGGAACTGCGGGCTTTTCAGCCTTTGGCTTTTCTTTTTTAGGTTCTTCTTCCCAAGGCAGGTCGTCTACTTTTTCTACAACGGTAAATTCGCCCTTTTCTAACTTTTCTTCCAATACCGCTATTCTGTCACGCATTGCAATTACTGAGTCCTCGGTGTCGGGCTCGCACATTTTAACAATTGCCATTTCGTAGGTTGTGCGGGCAAAAGCCGATGCCCTCGTTGCAGCGTATGCTGATGCCATCAGGTCAATTGAGCGCAAAAGACGCTCCTTTGAAAATTCTATTGATAAATCGTCGATTTTCTTTGCGTTTTCTTCTGAGGTGTTCAAGAAAATCTCAGGCTTGCTTGTAATCTTAATCATTAAAATATCACGAAGATATTTTATAAATCTTTCTGCAAATAAGGACAATTCCTTGCCCTTTTCGATAACTTCGTCAATTTTTGTTAAGGCTTTTGCCGTGTCTCCCTTGGCAACTGCAAGACTAAGCTCATAGAGTGCGTCGTTGTCTGCGATGCCTGTTACGGAAATTACAGTATCGAGTGTTAAATGCTTATCTATTGCGCCTATGCACTTGTCGAGTACTGACAAAGAATCTCGCATAGAGCCGTCGCCAAGCTCGGCTATTAATGACAGCGCCGCATCTTCATAAGTGAAGCCGTCGGCGGTTAAGATTTCGCCCATTCGCCCTGCAATGTCAGAATTGGTAATACGCCTGAAATCAAACTGCTGACAACGGGAAAGTACAGTTATTGGAACTTTGTTTAGTTCCGTTGTTGCCAGAATAAACATAACGTGCTCAGGTGGCTCTTCTAAAGTTTTGAGCAAAGCATTAAACGCCTGCTGAGTAACCATATGAACCTCGTCTATAATATAAACTTTTTTCTTGGCAACGCTTGGCATGAACATTACGTCGTCAATGATTTCACGAATGTTTTCTACCTTGTTTTTTGATGCGCCGTCAAGCTCGATAACGTCTAAAATGGACTCGTCAAGTAAACCGCGGCAAACCTCACATTCGTTACAGGGGTTGCCCTCTTGAGGGTTAAGACAGTTTACTGCACGTGCTAAAATCTTTGCTGTGGAGGTTTTGCCGGTACCTCTTGTTCCGCAAAAAAGGTAAGCGTGGGCACAGGATGAGTTCATAACCTGGTTTTTAAGCGTTGTTGTAATGTGCTTTTGTCCAACTACGTCGTCAAATACCTTGGGTCGCCAACGTCTGTATATAGCCTGATACGCCACGGTTACACCTCCTTAAAAGTTCAAAAAAAACCGCCCCTCAGGCGGTGACAATACCGCATAATGCAGTATTCTGTTAATTGCGTTCACACGAGTGTGGGTTCACACTGTGTGCGTTCACACCGGGAGGAGCCGCATCACACAGGATAACTTGCTTATCGCTGCTTGGTTCCCCACCTGACGAGGTTCACAAGCTCCTGTTGTGCGGATCCCGGCCGACAACGCTTTCGCGTAGAACGCTAATTTAAAAAGGGAATACCCCTCTTTATATTATTTTACCATATTTAATTGATAGTTTCAACTCTTTTTTATTTTATTTCTTCGACATAATATAATCGTCGATTGCGGCAGCTGCAGTTTTGCCTGCGCCCATAGCAAGAATAACTGTAGCTGCACCTGTTACGGCATCGCCGCCGGCATAAATGCCCGCGCGCGATGTTGCGCCGGTTGCTTCATCTACGATAATTCCGCCCCAACTTTGTGTAGCAAGACCTTCTGTTGTAGACTTGATTAAGGGGTTGGGAGATGTGCCGATAGACATAATCACGCAGTCAACGGGCAGGATAAATTCTGAACCTTCTTTTACCACAGGACGACGACGACCTGAAGCATCAGGCTCGCCAAGTGTCATTTCTACGCACTTCATACCATTTACAAAGCGGTTTTCATCAGCTGTAATTTCTATGGGGTTAGTGAGGAGCTTAAAGATAATGCCCTCTTCCTTTGCGTGTTCAACTTCTTCTGCTCGTGCAGGAAGTTCCGCCTCACTCCGTCTGTAAACTATGTAGACTTCATCAGCGCCAAGACGCTTTGCACAACGAGCTGCGTCCATAGCAACGTTACCGCCGCCTACAACAGCTACACGTTTAGCGTGCATAATAGGTGTTGTTGCATCTTCTTTGTATGCTTTCATAAGGTTAGTTCTTGTTAAAAATTCGTTAGCAGAGTAAACGCCCTTGTAGTTTTCGCCGGGGATACCCATAAATCTGGGAAGACCTGCGCCAGAGCCGATAAATACTGACTCAAAACCCTCATCGAGTAGCTCGTCAACAGACATTGACATACCGATAACGGCGTTTGTTTCTACCTTTACACCAAGAGCCTTTAAGGTGTCGATTTCTTTCTGCACGATTGATTTGGGCAGACGAAATTCAGGAATACCGTAAACTAAAACGCCGCCAGCTAAGTGAAGCGCTTCAAATACTGTCACCTCGTAGCCGCGCTTTGCCAAATCACCTGCACAAGTGAGACCTGACGGACCTGAGCCTACAACGGCAACCTTATGACCGTTTGATTCAGGCTTTTTTGGAGCCTCAGTTGCATTGGCATTGTGATAATCTGCAACGAAACGCTCGAGTCTTCCGATAGCAACAGGCTCGCCCTTGATACCGCGAACGCACTTTTGCTCGCACTGTGTTTCCTGAGGACAAACTCTGCCGCAAACTGCAGGAAGTGAGCTCTGACGAGTAATGATTTCATAAGCGCCCTCAAAGTCGCCCTCGGCAACCTTCTCAATAAATGCAGGAATATCAATTCCAACAGGGCAGCCTGATACGCAGGGCTTGTGCTTACAGTTTAAGCATCGCTTTGCCTCGTCGATTGCAGCCTCGGGCGTGTAGCCCAAAGCAACCTCTTTAAAGTTTTTATTTCTTACATCTGCCTCTTGATGGGGCATAGGATTTTTCACTAAACTCATATTTGCCATCTTACTGTACCTCCTTGTTAAAGAGATTGCAAGTTGTTTCATATGCGTGACGCTCAAAATGGCTGTACATACGGCTTCTGTCCATTGCCTCGTCAAAGTCAACTAAATGACCGTCAAATTCAGGACCGTCAACACAGGCAAATTTCATTTCGCCACCGACGGAAAGTCTGCAACCGCCGCACATGCCCGTGCCGTCAATCATAACGGGGTTCATAGAAACTACGGTTTTGATGCCGTATTCCTTTGTTAATTTGCATACGAACTTCATCATAACCAAAGGACCGATGGCAATAACCTCGTCGTACTGGTTTCCTGCCTCAATCAGCTTTTTCAAAGCATCTGTAACAAGACCCTTTTCGCCAACTGAGCCGTCATCGGACATAATGATTAATTCTTTAGATGCAGCACGGAATTCATCTTCTAATATGAGTAAATCTTTGTTTCTGAAACCAATGATGGAATGTACCTCGCAGCCTGATTCGTAGAGTTTTTTTGCTACAGGGTAAGCAATAGCACAACCAACACCGCCGCCGACAACGGCAACCTTCTTTAAGCCCTCGGTGTGGGTTGCACGACCTAACGGCCCTACAAAGTCGGATATGTATTCGCCCTCGTTTTTCTGATTTAGGAGGGCCGTTGTAGCGCCTACAATCTGGAAAATAATTGTGATTGTGCCCGCATCACGGTTGTAATCTGCAACGGTTAAGGGAATACGCTCTCCGTCGTCTGTCACTCGCAAAATAATAAACTGACCGGGCTCAGCCTTTCTTGCAACTAGCGGAGCCTCAATTTCCATAAGTGTAACTGTGGGGTTTAAAACTTTTTTTCTAACGATTTTAAACAACTTTATACCATCCTTCCACTTTTGAACTGTTAACATTATTCTATCATAACCCAAAAGAAATGTAAAGGTAGTTTTGCACACCATTGCACATTTGGTTGTGTTATCATATTTGCAAAGGAGTTGATAACGTGAGAAAGCTATTAGTTAAGGTGTGCGATTATTTAGAAAAAAAGCTCTACGACGCACCCACATTTGAAGAGCTGTCAAAGTCGCTGGACAGAACAAGATACCGACTTTTTGAGGCAAAGTCGGAGATTGAGTACCTGCAAAGCATCATAAAGCAGATTATGAGCGGCAGGTAGGAGGAGTTTTTTGAGTTATTTTTTTGTACAGCTTTTTGATTAGTCTGTACGAGCGGACAACAATGTTCAGTAGAAGATAATACAAGCCTATACAAAGTCCAATAGACAAAGCGACAGAAGAATGATAAGGGTAGAGTTGTGGCTCCGAAGAAGGAAAAAGCTGCATTTCAACAAGGCGTCTTTGCCTGCCGCAGCCTGCGCATTTGTGGTAGTCTTTGGTAAGGATAAAATCTTTAGATTTACGATAGTATGTTTTGTGAATGCCGTTGTAACAATAAACGCAGTATTGAGCCATAATATCCCCTAAAATAAAAAATGCGTCAGCCGTAGCTGACGCAGAAAAACGTAGCTAAGACTGCTGTTGCGACACAGTTCCCTCAACACAGGCATGACAATCAAAGCATACGTTTTTACCAATAGTATGCCTAGTATGAGGGATATTAAACTGTGTCGCAGATATAGTTTAACACATTATAACAAAAAATACAACTTAAAAAATAAAATAATTTCCTAACGCATCGCAATGGGCTGAAAAAAATGGATGCAGAATGGACAGATCGAACCGCAGGCAATGCCTGAGGGATACCCGAAGGCGTACGTGGATACGCCGAGTGGTGACAAATGTTCATTCTGCGCCATTTTTAAAGCACAGTAAAACAAAAAGGACACTCAATCGAGTGTCCTTTTAAAATCGTCTTACTTAAATTATTTAAGTGTAACTTTTGCGCCAACCTCTTCGAGCTTAGCTTTGATTTCTTCAGCAGCGTCTTTTGATGCAGCTTCCTTGATAACTTTGGGAGCGCCGTCAACCATATCTTTTGCTTCCTTAAGACCAAGACCTGTAACTTCCCGTACAACCTTGATAACCTTAACTTTTTCAGCGCCAGCTTCTGTTAATTCTACGTCAAATTCTGTCTTTTCTTCTGCTGCTGCAGCACCGCCTGCAACTGCACCTACAACTGCTACAGGAGCAGCTGCTGATACGTTAAATTCTTCTTCGATTGCCTTTACTAATTCTGATAATTCTAAAACTGTAAGAGCTTTAATCTCTTCAATCATAGCTGTGATCTTTTCACTCATTTTAATTTCCTCCTAAATTTTGTCTAAAATTTTACTTTCTTTAATGTACTAATTATGCGGTTTCACCCTGCTGTTCTGCAACTGCGTTAAGAGCACGAGCAAGACCAGCGATTGTAGCATTCAAGCCACCAGCAAGCATAGCATACAAGGTTTCCTTTGAAGGTGTCTGAGCCAATGTGTTAAGCTCATCCATTGTCATAGCCTTGCCATCCATGAAGCCTGCTTTTAATGTGAATACTTCGTGAGTTTTAGCAAAATCTGCTAATGTTTTTGCAGGAGCAACAACGTCATCAAAGCTGAAAGCTAAAGCTGTAGGTCCGTTTAAGATTTCGTCGAAATCAGAAAAACCGGCATCATGAGCTGCACGCTTTGTGATTGTGTTCTTTACAACTGTATATTCTACACCAGCTTCTCTTAATTTGTTACGGAGCTCTGTGTCTTCAGCAACTGTAAGACCACAGTAGTCAACGAATACACCTGCTGCTGCTGTTCTAAACTTTTCAGCTAAATCTGCAACCATCTGCTGTTTCTGCTGTAAGATTTTTTCACTTGCCATTTAATTTTCACCTCGCTGTGGTATAAATTTAAAGGACTTTTCTCCGCAACGAAGAAAAGTCCTGAAATACTATCCAAAAAACAATTCCTCGGCTGGCAATTTTAAGCGTATGACACAATCGTGTCCGCACCTGCTGTCTGCGGAAAAAATATTTACTTTTTTAAGCAATAAATATTCTAACATAAGAAATTGCTTTTGTCAAGCAAAAATTAGTCAGAAAGTTTTGCCTGGTTGATTTTAACACCGGGGCCCATGGTTGAAGCTACAGCACAGCTCTTGATGTACTGACCTTTAGCAGCTGAGGGCTTAGCCTTGATGATAGCGCCAAGTAAAGCCTTGAAGTTCTCAGCGAGCTTTTGTGTACCAAAAGATACCTTACCGATGGGGCAGTGAATGATGTTTGTTTTGTCAAGACGGTATTCAATCTTACCTGACTTGATTTCGTTAACAGCCTTTGTAACGTCCATTGTTACTGTGCCGGCTTTGGGGCTGGGCATTAAACCCTTAGGACCTAATACCTTACCTAAGCGACCTACAACGCCCATCATATCGGGTGTTGCAACAACAACGTCGTAATCAAACCAACCGTCATTCTGGATTCTGGGGATAAGCTCTTCGCCGCCGAAGAAATCAGCACCTGCTGCTTCTGCTTCTGCTAACTTATCGCCTTTTGCGAATACTAAAACACGAGCTGTTTTACCTGTACCGTGGGGAAGAACGATCGCACCACGAACCTGCTGGTCAGCGTGTCTTGAGTCAACGCCTAATTTAACGTGAACTTCAACTGTTTCGTCGAATTTTGCCTTAGAAGCCTTAATAACTACGTCTAATGCTTCTTCAGGATCATAGAGCTTTGCTCTATCTACGAGCTTTGCGCTCTCCTGATAGTTTTTACCTCTAAACATTATCTTTTCCTCCTTTTGTGGTCAAACAAGTGCTGTGCACTCTCCCACTTAATTAAACAAAAACCGAAAAATTAGTCTTCTACAACGATACCCATGCTTCTTGCAGTACCTGCAATCATGCTCATAGCTGCGTCTAATGATGCAGCGTTTAAGTCGGGCATTTTTGTTTCAGCGATCTGCTTGATATCTTCTTTAGATACTGTAGCAACCTTTGTCTTGTTAGGAACGCCTGAACCTTTTTCGATTTTAGCAGCTTTCTTTAAAAGAACTGCTGCCGGGGGAGTTTTTGTAATGAAAGAGAAAGATCTATCAGCATATACTGTAATAACAACAGGGATAATTAAACCTGCGTCTTTAGCTGTCTTTTCATTAAACTCCTTTGTGAACTGAACGATGTTTACACCGTGCTGACCGAGGGCAGGACCAACCGGGGGAGCCGGTGTAGCTTTACCTGCGGGAATCTGCAACTTGATGTAACCTGCAATTTTCTGTGCCATTATGGTGCACCTCCTTAATAAAAATGTGGTAATGGCGAACAAAGACCCTCTTTGTCCTCCCACACGCAAAGATCCCTCTTTGCGTACTGCTAAGGCGTTATGCCTTTATATTTTAAGCGGTTAGCTTAAAAAACTAATCTAAAACTTCAATCTGAGAAAAGTCAAGCTCAACAGGTGTTTCTCTGCCGAACATAGAAACGATAACGCGGACTGTCTGCTTTTCTGTATTGATTTCGTCGACAACGCCAACAAAATCTGAAAAAGCACCGCCTGTAACACGAACAGATGAGCCAACAGAGAAGTTAACCTCAACTGTGCGACGCTCGATGCCCATAGCGTGAACCTCTTCTTCTGTCAGGGGCACGGGTTTAGAACCGGGTCCAACGAAGCCTGTTACACCACGGGTGTTTCTGATAACGTACCAGGTGTCGTCTGTCATTACCATCTTAACAATAACGTAGCCGGGAAGGAGTTTTCTTGATACTACCTTCTGCTCGTTACCTTTTTGTTCCACAACATCTTCCATAGGAACCTTGATGTCCAAGATTTTGTCGTGGAGGTTACGGTTTTCTATTGTCTTTTCCAAGTCTGTCTGAACTTTTTTCTCATAACCTGAAAAGGTATGAATAACATACCATTTAGCTTCAGCCATATCTTTATAAAAGAAGCAAAGCCTCTTTTGCCTCCTTTTCCTGAAAATTAAATTTTACTTAGCCTAAGAAAGAAAGGGCATAAGTAAAGATGAGGTCAACGATAGCGATAAATAAGCCAAGCAAAATAATGAAAGTAAGAACAACGCCTGTGTTGTTTCTCACCTGCTTAAAGCTGGGCCATGAAATTCTTTTGAACTCTGCTTTTAATTCACGGAAATAGTTTGCTATTTTGTTAGGCTTTTTTGCCTTCGTAGCTTCTGCCATTAAAACTCACTCCTTAATCAATATTACTGATTGTCAATTACCGACGGAAAACTTATTTTGTTTCCTTATGAAGTGTGTGCTTTTTGCAGAATCTGCAGTACTTGTTAAGCTCTATTCTGTCGGGTGTGTTTTTCTTTTCTTTCATTGTGTCGTAGTTTCTCTGTTTACATTCTGAGCATGCGAGAGTAATTCTTGTTCTCATATGTCACGCCTCCTTAATATATATCATAATTTATTAACTGATTTTTGGACAAGGTGCAATTTTTTTTGAGCAAAAAAAAAGAACCTATCCACCCAAGTATTTTGTAGTATATCACATTTTAACTTTTTAGTCAAGCATTTTTTTGCAAAAAATGTGATATTTTTCGGGGTTTCAAGGTTTTGTGGTGGTATGATATTTCGCTAACTATATTTTGTGGAAAATGGGTCGATGTGGGCATCGACCCATACGAGTTTTAATCTTCTCCTATAATCTTTACTTCAGGTTCTAAGTCTACACCGTGCTTTTCTTTTACGGTCTTTTGTACATGGGCGATTAAATCACAAACATCTTTTGCACTTGCGTTGTCTGCGTTTATTATAAAGCCTGCGTGCTTTTCGGACACTTCTGCACCGCCAATACGACAACCTTTTAAGCCTGATGACTCAATGAGAGCACCTGCAAAATGTCCCTCGGGACGGCGGAAGGTGCTGCCGGCAGAGGGGTACTCTAAGGGTTGCTTATCCTTGCGACGTGCGTTTAAGTCACGCATTGTGGCTAAGATTTCGTCTTTGTTTCCTTTTTTTAATGTGAGCTTGGCAGAAATGATGATTTTGTTCCCTTGGGTAAAAATACTCTTTCTGTAGCCGAAGTCGCAGTCGGCGCCTGCGATTGTTCTTACTGTGCCGTCGTCATCTATATAGGAAACTTCTGTTATTACGTCTTTCATTTCGCCACCGTAAGCCCCTGCGTTCATATAGATTGCGCCACCCAACGAGCCTGGGATGCCTGATGCAAATTCTAAGCCTGTCATTTCTGCATTTTTTGCCTCTGCAGATAGCTTTGCCAAAGACACACCTGCGCCTGCCAAAATGTAGTCGTCCTTTGCGTGGGCGTAGTCAAAGCCCTCGCCCAGTTTTATCACAACACCGCGGATACCCTTATCGGAAATCAAAAGGTTAGAGCCTGCACCCAGTAAAAAGTATGGGACTTTTGCTGCAATACAAAGCTCTACAGTAATTATGAGCTCCATTAAGTTGTTGGGGCATACATAAAGGTCGGTATTACCTCCTATTTTAAAGGAGGTGTGCTGTGATAGGGGATAGTCAAGAATTACTTCCCCGAATATTTTAGATTTTATCTGTTTTTCAAGCTCTTGAAAATTCATTAAATTTACTCCTGGTTCATCATTCTTTCATTTAATTCCTCGGCTGCGTTGTAGCCCATTTTTCTCTGGCGGGCGTTCATTGCTGCAACCTCTACTATCATGGCAAGGTTTCTACCGGGCTTGATGGGAATGGTAAGTGAGGGCACCTCGATACCTAAAATATCAACTACCTCTGTGTCGATACCCAATCTGTCGTAGGCTTTGCCCTGCTGCCAGTTTTCAAGATTTATTACAAGGTCGATGTTTTCTGTGTCCTTTACCGCACCCATACCAAAAAGTCGCTTTACATCTACTATACCTATGCCCCTGAGCTCGATAAAATGACGGATAATTTCGGGTGCTGAGCCAACTAAAGATTTGTTTGAAACACGTCTTATCTCAACTGCGTCATCTGCAACAAGTCTGTGTCCACGCTTAACAAGCTCGATAGCGGTTTCTGATTTACCTACGCCAGATTCGCCTAAGAGCAATATACCCTCGCCGTAAACCTCAACCAACACGCCATGAAGCTGTGTCATAGGAGCTAAAGCAACATTCAGGTAAAGGATAAGCGCACTGGTAAATCTTGATGTGCTGTAATCGCTTACGTATAATGCACGATTGTATTTTTTTGCACACTCGATAAATTCGGGGAAAGGCACCATATTTCTTGTAAATATAATAGCAGGCACAGGCTCTTTTACCAGACGCTCTATTGCCTTATAGCGGTCCTCTGAGGACATTGACTCAAGGTATGTGTATTCAACCATACCGATAATCTGTATGCGCTCAGCGTCAAAATATTCAAAAAAGCCTGCCAGCTGTAGACTGGGGCGGTTAACGTCTGCAACAGTTATTTCAATATCACCGCAACCATCAGGGGTAACAATTGGCTTTAAGTTGTATTCTTCCACAATTGATGAGAGTTTAACGTAGGTTTGCATAAAATCAAATCCTTTCAAAAAAATCCATATACAATTATTATACACCAAAGTCTGCCAAATTTAAAGAGGAAATTAAAAAAATGCCTTGAAAGTTCTAATCTTTTCTGTTATTATATGTACAAACACGTTAACAAAGGAGAAAAAAACAATGAAAGCAGTAGTAACAGTAGTAGGTCAGGACCGCACGGGCATTATTGCAGGCGTAAGCGGATACCTCGCGGACAAAAATATTAATATATTAGATATTTCACAGACAATTATGCAGAATATTTTTACAATGATTATGCTAGTTGATACTGTTGAATCAGATATTACAGCAGGTCAGCTTTCTGCTGATTTGAAGGCTTTGGGCGAAAAATTAGGTACAGAGATTAACGTTCAGCACGAGGGATTGTTCTCTGCAATGCACAGAATATAAGAGGTGGTACTATGGCATTAATTGACAGAAATGACATATTAGAAACCATAAAAATGATTTCCGAGGAGCACTTGGACATCAGAACAGTTACAATGGGTATTTCACTTCTTTCCTGTGCAGGGGATGATGTGGATACAGTGTGCAAAAAGGTATATGACAAAATCACAAAAGCGGCAGAAAATTTAGTTTCTGTTGCAGAGGAAATTTCTGTTCGCTATGGTGTTCCCATAATCAACAAAAGAATTTCAGTAACACCTGCGTCTTTAATTTTGCAGTCAGAAAACCCAAAGGATTTTGTAAAATTAGCTCGCACCTTAGACGAGGCTGCAATAAAAGTAGGCGTAAACTTTATCGGAGGATTTTCAGCACTTGTGCAAAAGGGTATTACACCTACTGAAATGGCAATGATTAACGCTATACCTGAGGCGCTATCCTCAACTGAGCGAGTGTGCTCAAGTGTAAACGTAGGGTCAACCAAAGCAGGTATCAATATGGATGCGGTAGCCAAAATGGGCGAAATAGTAAAAGAAACGGCAGAAATTACAAAGGATGCCGACGGCTTTGGCTGTGCGAAGCTTGTTGTGTTCTGCAACAGCGTTGAGGACAACCCCTTTATGGCGGGTGCGTACCACGGCGTAGGCGAGGCGGAGTACGTTATTAACGTTGGCGTATCAGGCCCCGGCGTTGTTAAGTGTGCGTTAGAAAAGGTAAAAGGTGCAGATTTTGAGGTGGTGGCTGAAACCATCAAGAAAACTGCCTTTAAGATAACGAGAATGGGTCAGCTGGTAGCGCAAGAAGCATCAAAGAGATTAGGCGTGCCTTTCGGTATTGTGGATTTATCCTTAGCTCCCACACCTGCAGTTGGCGACAGCGTTGCCCATATATTAGAAGAAATGGGACTTGAGCAGTGCGGTACTCACGGCACGACCGCGGCGTTGGCACTCTTAAATGACGCGGTTAAAAAAGGCGGCATTATGGCATCGTCTTACGTGGGCGGTCTTTCCGGTGCGTTTATTCCTGTAAGTGAAGACGCGGGAATGATAGCGGCAGTTGAGGCAGGAGCTCTCTCTTTAGACAAGTTAGAAGCAATGACCTGCGTGTGCAGCGTTGGTCTTGATATGATTTGCGTTCCGGGAACAACATCTGCTGAAACGGTCGCTGCAATTATAGCAGATGAAGCGGCAATCGGTATGATAAACCAAAAAACCACGGCTGTTCGAATTATCCCTGCTCCGGGCAAGGTTGTGGGCGATACAGTAGACTTTGGCGGTTTACTCGGCACAGGCCCTGTAATGCCTGTAAATGATAAATCCAGCTCAGATTTCATCCGTCGTGGCGGTCGAATACCTGCACCTGTTCATAGCTTTAAAAATTAGTGATTGGCAAAAATAAAGGCACTCGCAACGCGAGTGCCTTTATTTGTTTGCAACGAATTATCTTTTTAAAATTCTCTAACTAATATCCGCTAAATCCAAGAAATTGTGTCCAAACTCTGCGATATAGTCTTTTCTTTCCTGTAACTTATCTCCAAGTAATACATCAAACATCTCAGCGGTTTTTTCCGCGTCGTCGTAGGTTACACGGATTAGCCTGCGCGTTTCAGGGTTCATTGTGGTCTGCCACATCATTTCAGGCTCGTTCTCACCAAGACCCTTTGAACGCTGGATTTTATATTTTTTGCTTCCCAAAGACTCAATAATCTCCTGCTTTTCCTGCTCGTTAAATGCAAAGAATGTATCTTTGCCTGAAGTTATTTCAAACAGGGGAGATTCGGCAATGTAAACCTTGCCCTCTTTTATTAAAGTAGGCATCAATACATAAATCATAGTAAGAATAAGCGTTCTTATCTGGTAGCCGTCAACGTCGGCATCGGTACAGATAATAACCTTGTTCCACTTTAGATTGTCAAGGTCGAAGGTAGTCATATCTTTGGTTGCGTGCTTTGATTTTATCTCAATACCGCAGCCAAGCACTCTTACCAAGTCCGTGATAATTTCGCTTTTGAAAATTTTTGCATAGTCTGCCTTTAAGCAGTTTAAGATTTTACCACGTACGGGGATAATCGCCTGAAACTCTGCGTCTCTGCCCTTTTTACACGAACCTAACGCTGAGTCACCCTCAACGATGTAGATTTCACGGCGGTCAATGTCTTTGGTTCTGCAGTTGATGAACTTATTGATACGGTTTGTCATATCAACCGCACCTGTTAAGTTCTTCTTAACGGCAATTCTTGTTTTTTCTGCACTTTCACGGCTTCTTTTGTTAATTAGCACCTGCTGTGCGATTTTTTCTGCCGCCTCTTTATTTTCTATAAAGAACACGTCAAGCTGCTCTTTTAGGACTTCCGTCATAGCCTCTTGAATGAACTTGTTTGTTATAGATTTTTTGGTCTGGTTTTCGTAGCTTGTGATAGTTGAAAACGAGTTTGAAACCAGAATCAGACTGTCTGCAACATCCACAAAGCTTATCTTTGATTCATTTTTGTTATACTTGTTTGTTGATTTTAAGTATTTGTCAATTGATGCAACAAACGCACTCTTTACAGCTCTGTCGGGCGAGCCGCCGTGCTCTAAGAAGCTTGAGTTGTGATAGTATTCTATCATATTAATCTCATTGTTAAAGCAAAAAGCAAAGCTCATCTTAACATTATAATCGGGTTTGTCCTCACGGTCACGACCGCGGCGCTCTGTTTCAAATGAAAAGATAGGGGTAAAGGATTTGCCGTCGGCAATTTCTTCTATATAATTAATAATACCCTTGTCGTAGCAGTATTCATACATATCCCAGCCGTCGGGGGTCTGGTTGTAAAGTACAAATTTAAGACCTGCGTTTACTACCGCCTGCTTCTTTAAAACATCCTGATAATACTCTAAAGGAATGTTAATATCGGTAAAAACTTCTGTATCGGGGCGCCATTTGATGGTTGTGCCTGTTTTTTTGCCCTTTACATCTTCAACCAAAAGCTCGCCTACGGGGTTACCCTTTTCAAAGTGCATTGTGTAGCGCTTGCCGTCGCGAAGGACTACTGCGTCCATATATGATGATGCGTACTGGGTAGCACAAGTACCAAGACCGTTTAAGCCAAGGCTGTATTCGTAGTTGCCTGCTGCGTCGTTGTTGTACTTGCCACCTGCGTACATTTCGCAAAAAACAAGTTCCCAGTTAAAACGTCCTTCTTTTTCGTTATATCCCATAGGGATACCACGACCGTTATCCTTTACTTCTATTGATTTATCGGCAAATCTTGTGATTTCAATTTCCTTGCCGTGTCCTTCTCTGGCTTCGT
Source organism: Congzhengia sp. (assembly GCA_045545755.1). Classification (GTDB taxonomy): domain Bacteria; phylum Bacillota; class Clostridia; order UBA1381; family UBA9506; genus Congzhengia. The sequence continues at coordinate 58,600 of JAZQBQ010000054.1, forward strand.
CGATAGAGTTTGATAAAATTTCAAAAAAGGAATGTGCGCATCCGTCTATACCATCAGAGCCAAATATTACACCCGGGCGCTTGCGCACTCGGTCGGCACCTTTTAATGACGATATACTCTGATCATCGTACTTCTTCATCTTGTCGTTCCTTTCTTCGCTAAATTAACGAAAAGGCGCTGATGTTCTCGCGCCTTTTTGTGTTCACTCTTTAAGGGATAGGAAAAATGCTTTGGAATGGACAAACCGAACTGCAAGGGTTACCCGAAGTCGTACATAGGTACGACGAGAGGTGAGGTTTGTTCATAGCAAAAAGGCACAATTCCAAGAAAAATCTCGTTTAGGAGATTTTTCAACCAATTTAATGCAAACTTAAGTGTTTGCACTGCTGATTTTTTGTTATTTATTTGCCTTTTTGCGGTCCAGAGTTTTTTTACATCCCGATTTTATGATTGACTGTAGTTGGGAGCTTCCTTTGTGATAGAAATATCGTGGGGATGGCTCTCAATTAAACCTGCTGAGGTAATTTTTATAAATTTACCTCTTACCTTTAAATCTTCGATTGTGGGTGTTCCGCAGTAACCCATACCGGCTCTTAAGCCTCCCATAAGCTGATAAATTGTATCAGCAGCATGGCCCTTATAAGGAACACGGCCTTCAACGCCTTCGGGAACGAGCTTTTTGGTGTTTGTCTGGAAGTAGCGGTCTTTTGAGCCAACTTCCATAGCTGCCATAGAGCCCATACCACGGTAAACCTTAAATCTTCTGCCCTGATAGATTTCTTCATCGCCGGGGCTCTCTGAACAACCGGCAAGGAGGCTACCTACCATAATTACGTTTGCGCCTGCAGCAATAGCCTTGGGCAAATCGCCTGAATATTTGATACCGCCGTCAGCGATAACGGGAATGTCGTATTTAGCAGCTACCTCGTAAACGTCAGAAATAGCAGTAATCTGAGGTACGCCGATACCTGCAACAACTCGTGTTGTACAGATAGAGCCGGGACCGATACCAACCTTGATGGCATCTGCGCCTGCTTTAATCAAATCTTCTGCAGCCTCGCCTGTTGCAATGTTACCTGCAATTAGTGAGATGTGGGGGAATGTTTTCTTGACTAATTTTACTGCTTCTAAGATATTCTTGCTGTGTCCGTGAGCAGAGTCAAGTACAAAAGCGTCAACCTGAGCGTCAGCTAAGGCGGTTGCTCTTTCTAAAATATCCTTTGTTACGCCGATAGCAGCAGCAACTAACAGTCTGCCGTTAGAATCTTTTGCAGCGTTGGGGTATTTTACACTCTTTTCTATATCTTTAATTGTGATAAGTCCTTTTAACGCCCCGTTTACGTCAACAATGGGGAGCTTTTCAATCTTGTGGCGGCGAAGGATGTCCTGTGCCTGCTCGAGTGTAGTGCCTTCTGGTGCAACAATTAAGTTATCCTTTGTCATAACCTCGCCGATTTTTCTTGAGAAATCTTCTTCAAATCTTAAATCACGGTTTGTGATAATACCAACGAGTTTTCCGTTTTCACAAATGGGAACACCTGAAATTCTGTATTTACCCATTAATTTATCGGATTCTTCCAATGTATTGTCAGGAGACAGGAAGAAGGGGTCAGTAATAATGCCGTGTTCTGAACGCTTAACCTTGTCTACCTCTGTTGCCTGTGCTTCAATTGTCATATTCTTGTGAATAACACCGATACCGCCCTCACGTGCAATAGCGATAGCCATAGCAGATTCGGTAACTGTGTCCATTGCCGCACTCATCAAAGGAATATTTAATGTGATATTCTTTGTAAGGCGGGTTTTAAGGTTAATCATATCGGGAGTAACTTCTGATTTCTGAGGAACTAATAACACATCATCAAAAGTAAGCCCTTCTTTGATTACTTTGCTCATTTTTGTACCCCTTTCATTGGTTATATGTATATAGTCTTGCTATTTTATTTATTTTTAATAGTATACCAAATTTTCGACATAAAATCAAGGGAAAATCACTTGAAATTTAAAATTAAAATAAATGTAATTTTAATTTCATATTAGTGTGGTATTATATAATAGATAAGTTATACTTGTGAGGTGATAGCATGGAGATTTTGTCCCCTGCGGGAAATTATGAATGTTTGACATCAGCAGTAAAATCAGGCGCTGATGCGGTATATATCGGCGGTGCTGAGTTTTCTGCCAGAAGAAACGCCAAAAATTTTACTGATGAAGAAATCGCAGCTGCAGCTCGTCTGTGCCATTTACACGGGGTTAAGCTCTATGTGACGCTGAACATTTTAATAAAAGAAAACGAATTTGATTCAGCGGTCAACTACGCAAAATCATTGTGTTTGTCAGGCATTGACGGCATAATCGTTCAGGATTTGGGGTTACTTTCCCACATTCGCAAAATGTGTCCTGATATATTTATAAACGCATCAACTCAAATGACCATAGCATCAACTGACGCTGTAAATTTTGCTCGCTCTTTAAGTGCTGACCGTGTGGTTTTGGCACGTGAGCTTGGATTATCGGAGATAAAATCAATAAGCGAGCACACGGACATTGAGCTTGAAGCATTTGTTCACGGGGCGCTTTGTATGGGTTGGTCGGGGCAGTGTTTACTATCTTCTGTCATCGGCGGAAGGAGCGGGAACCGTGGGCTTTGCGCTCAGCCCTGCAGACTTAACTATACACTTCTTTGCGACGGCAAATCTGTCAGCGAAAACATTCCCCTATTGTCACTAAAGGATATTTGCCTTGCGGACAAATTAGCGGATTTAGAGCCTTATGTTGATTCATTAAAAATTGAGGGGCGTATGAAATCCCCCGAATATACCGCTGCAGTTACCGCTCTTTACAAAAAGGCAATGACAGGCAAAATCTCACAAGCAGAAATTGACAAAACCTTGGCCTTTTTCTCCCGTGGCGGCAGCTCTTTGGGATATTTTGGTGGCAGACAGTATGACAAAATGATGGATTATAGCGGCACGGGCAAGGTGGCAGCTACACGTGCCGATGTTGTAAAAATAAAAGAAGAGGACTTATCACGCCGCCGTAACATTTCCTTTGTCCTTACGGCAAAGGAGGGCGAAGCTCTTCACTTAACCGCCGCTTGTGACGGTTTTTCGGCAGTGGCTTTTGGCGACATTTTAGAGCCCGCAAGAAAGGAATTTGACGAAGCACGTTGCCGTGCACAGATAGAAAAGCTTGGCGATACGGCATTCGTTGCAGAAAGCATAGAAATAAAGTGCGAGGGAAACCCCTTTGTGCCTGTTTCTGCGATAAACGCACTAAGACGTCAGGCGTGTGCTCAGCTTGAAGAATTGATTTGCAACTCTTACAAAAAAGAGGTCAAAGACATTGCACCTGCGGAGAAAAAATCACGTAAAAGGAGTGTGCCACACCTCTTGATAGAGGTATCAACCGAGGAGCAGTTTGCTGCAGCACGTGAATTTGACTATGAAATTTTAACCTCTTATGAGCTGTCAAAGAAAGTAAAATCCGACTTCGTTCTGTGCCCTGCAGTAAGGAAAGAGGGCGAGCAGTATGAAATTTGTGCCCCGAAAATTATGGCACAAAATATCGGACAATTAGATTTTTCACACGAAATTTACGGCGGCGAGCGTCTTAACGTGACAAACTCTGCTACCTGCCGACTTTTGGCGGAAAAAGGTGTAAAAAGAGTTACCCTTTCTCCTGAATTAAACATAAAAGAAATTAAAGAAATTACCAAAAGCACCGACGTCGCCTGTGAGATTATTGGCTACGGAAGACTGCCTGTGATGGTAATGGAAAACTGTGTAATAAAGTCACAGGGTATGTGTTCTCGTCAGGGCGGAAATTTTGAGCTTTCTGACAGAATGGGCGAGCGCTTCCCCATAGTGTGTGAAAATTGCCGCAACATACTTTTAAACAGCGTGCCTGTCTATATGGCGGACAAATGGGCAGATTTGTTGTCGCTAAACGTTGACGTTATCCGTTTAAAGTTTACAACAGAAAGCCATAACGAGGTAAAAAAAGTTATCAACGCCTACCGCACCGCAATGGCAGGGGATGTACCCAAGGGCATATTTGACAAAATCACACGGGGACATTTTTACCGTGGCGCTGAATAATTTGGAAATTATATCACAAAATAAAGGAGAACATTTATGGAATTAATTTTAGCTTCCCAATCTCCCAGAAGAAGGGAAATTCTTTCGCTTTTAGACATTCCCTTTAAAATAATCGTAAGCGACGCAGACGAAAACATTGATGAGAGCCTGCCTGCTTATTTTATAGCGGAGAGCCTGTCATTAAAAAAGGCGGCTGCCGTTGCAAAAAATATTGACACAAAGGCAATTGTCATCGGCGCAGATACTATCGTTGTATCAGAGGGTAAAATCTTAGGAAAGCCCAAAGATACCCAAGACGCTGCCGCTATGCTTTCTGCCCTTTCAGGGCGTACTCACAGCGTAATCTCAGGTGTTACTGTGCTTGATACAAAGAGCGCAAAATCAGAAAGCTTTTATGTAGAAACAAAAGTAACCTTTTCTGCTCTTACCGACGAAGAAATTGCCGGCTATATAGCATCGGGCGAGCCTATGGATAAAGCTGGCGCTTACGGCATACAAGGAAGAGGCGGAAAATTCGTAGAGAAAATCTCAGGCGACTACTTTAACGTGGTTGGACTTCCGCTATCAAAACTCTATCAGGTTTTAAAAAAGGAATTTAACATATTTTAATTTTTTTGCCGTACATAACTTTTTGGGAGGAAATGTATGGCAAAGCATATAATTATTGATTTAGGAACTGCAAACACAAAAATTTTTGATGTCGGCAATGCCGGTAAGGGATTGATTTTTTCGTCGCCCACGGTGGTTGCTGCAGATAAAGAAACAGGCAGAGTGATAGCCGTAGGGACTGATGCAAAAAATCTTATGGGCAGAGAGCCTGCAAAAATTTCTGTAATTACACCTGTTAAGGGCGGCGTGATTTCGGACTTTGAGGCGGCAACGGCGATGCTTAAGATTTTTTTGGGCAGTGCCGTACCACGGGGCACACTTCGCCCGAGAGCAGATATAATTATTCCTGTCGGCGCAACAGATATGGAGCAGCGCGCGCTTAAAGAAGCCGCCGAGCGCTCAGGGGTCAAGGTGCAAAAAATCACGCAATCCCCTATGGCAGCGGCAGCGAGTGCCAATCTTGAAACAGACGCTCCCTTTGGCAATATGATTTTAGACATCGGAGCAGGCCTTGTGACGGCTGCGGTAGTGTCCTTTGGCGGTGTTGTATGTGCTGCTACCTCCCATTTTGCAGGAAACGAAATGGATAAATCCATCAAAGAATATATAAAGAAAAATTTTAATGTTACCATAGGAATTAAAACGGCAGAGGAAATAAAATGTGCCGTTGGCGCAGCACACCCTGCTATACCTACTAAAGAAATCTGCGTACTGGGCAGAGATAACCTATCAGGACTTCCCAAAGAAATAACTGTTACATCAGAGGAAATAAGGAGCGCCATCGCACCTGTTTTGTCAGGGATTTGCGATACGATCAGGTCGGCGTTAGAAAACACTCCTGCAGAGCTTACCTGTGACCTAGCAGAAAGAGGCATAACTCTTTGCGGCGGCGGGGCGTCACTCCCCGGACTTTCGCAGTTTTTACAGGAAAACATTGGATTATCTGCAGGTGTTTCATCGTGAAAAAGGTTATTGCAGCTTGTGTCTTCGTTGTAGCCTTTGGACTCACAATGAGTGCACTAAAGCTTGATTTTACCCCTATAAAGCGAGCCTTAACCTCCGTGCTTGATACTAAAATATCAAAAGAGAATGACCAGCTAAAAAAACGAGTAGCAACACTTACTCAGCAAACTGCAAGACTTGAGCTTTTAGAAAAAGAAAACCAACAGCTAAAGGCTTTGCTTGATACAAAAATTAACAAAGAATATACAAAAACCTACGCAAACGTCATTTCGATGGGCGTGTCCGACGAGCTTTTTATAACTGTAGACCGTGGCGCAACTGACGGCATAAAGTCAGGCGATGTGGCGGTTTTCGGTGCGGCGCTGATTGGGCGTGTAATACGTGTCTTTGACACCCATTCACACATTCAGCCAATATCAGCACCTGATGCGTCTGTGGGGGCACAGGTAGCAGACTCAGGCTCTTTGGGATACACCGAAAGCTCACGGCAGGGATTTTTTGAAAACACCATCTCCCTCACTCTTTTCGGCGCAGGAGATTTTGCCGCAGCAGGAGATGAAATTTTAACATCAGGTCTTGGAACTGCCTTTCCCAAGGGACTGCTCATCGGCTCGGTTGTTGATTCCACAAAGAAGGAGCAGAGCGCCACAATCCGCACAGCAGTTGACGTGTTTTCACTTCACACGGTATGTATTCTGTCGGAGGTGGGCAAATGAGATTTGTTTTAGGCTTTTTGGCAATGGTTGTCCTTTGCTTTTTTGACAGTTGCCTGATTTTTACACGCCTGTCCTTAGTGATGGCGGCTTGTGTATCCTTGACAGGTGCGTATCCCTTGGTAATAATCTCAGGTCTTGGCGGCGTTTTTTGTGATTTATATTCAGAAACCTTTCCTTTTTATACATTTCTGTATTTGTACATATCCTTGGGATGTGTATATTTAAGGAGTCTGCTTTTTAAAGCAGGCGGAGTTGTTTTTTGTATTGTGTCGGCAGTCTGTCTTGCTTTGTTTGCCGTAATGACAGGAATACCCGACTTTTTGCCCTTTGTGGCAGGAAATTCCGCTATAGCTCCTCTATTTTATGTATTGTTAAAAAAGGAACTAAAAAGTGAAAAGATTTAAAATTATTTATATATTTTTGGGCATAGCTTTTTTTTGCCTTTTATCAAGGCTTATTTACCTGCAGATAATAACAGTAAAAGATGCCCAAAGTATTGTTTCTGCCCGCCTGTCGCTGACAGAAACAGACTTTGCCCCAAGGGGCGAAATAACCGACAGAAACGGCACGGTCTTAGCAGGCAACAGACAGGGCTATATACTAAGAATAACAAAAGGTACTCAGGAAAAGGTGGACACCACAGTAAATAATCTGGCGCCCCTTTTAGACGTTACACCCAAAGAGTTGACAGATGCTATGAATGATGCTGACTTTTCCTACTACAACCCCTTTATAGTAAGCGATGATACATCTGTTGAAATTGTAACGAAACTCAAGGAAACTCCCGAAAAGTTCCCCTGTGCCGAGCTGAAAGGGCGACCAATACGGGAATATTTCTACCCTGAAAGTGCGGTGCATCTGCTCGGCAGATGCGGCATTATAAGTCAGGAGGAATATGAAAAAAACCCCACATACCACAGGGATGACTATATAGGCAAGCAAGGCGCTGAAAAAGCCTTTGAGGAGTATCTTCGTGGCACAGACGGCAGAGCTGCTGTAGAAAAAAACGGCAGAACCTTTGAAGAAAGCGTTCCTGCAGTATCGGGCAAAACCGTGGCGCTGACTATTGATTTGCCTTTGCAGTTGGCATCAGAAGAAGCGCTCAAAACCACTATCAACAACACCTACGGCGCAACTGCCGGCGCAATAGTTATAACCGACGTAAATTCGGCAGAGGTGCTCTCAATGGCATCTTACCCTGCCTACAATATAAAAAACTTTAACAAAGACTACAAAAGCTTGCTCAATGACAGTCGCAAGCCAATGTTTAACCGAGCGATAGCGGGGCTTTATGAACCCGGCTCCACCTTTAAGCCTATAACCTCAGTTGCGGCGCTCTCATCAGGGGTAATTTCTCCTGCTGACACCATAAAGACTCTGGGCAAATACGATTATTACGACCGAAGCTTTCGCTGCAATATTTATCGCGAAACGAAGCAAACCCACGGCACAATCAATCTGGCTCAGGCTTTGGGCGTGTCTTGTAACTACTTTTTTTATGAGCTTGGTCACAAAACAGGCATAGATAAAATTGCCCATACTGCCGAAGAGTTTGGCTTAGGAACGTCTGTCGGAATTGAGCTATCCAATGAAGAAGCAATAGGCCACATAGCGCACCCTGACAACCGCTCTGCTCACTGGTACGCAGGAGACACTCTGCAGGCATCAATCGGTCAGAGCGACAACCGCTTTACCCCCATTGCTCTAGCGAATTACGCAGCCGCCCTTGCTAACGGCGGCAAGGTGTATCAGGCGCATATTTTAAAAAGTGTTGACGGCAAGGAGCAACCCTCGGTGCTTTTAAACAGCGCAGAGGTTTCTGTTGATACTCTAAACGCAATCCGTCAGGGTATGGTGTATGTAACAAAAAACGGCACGGCAAAAGAAATTTTTAAAAATTTTCCCATAACCGCCGCCGGCAAAACAGGCTCTGCCCAGACCGGCGGCAAAACAAACGGCTTATTTATCGGCTATGCTCCGGCAGATGAGCCACAGATAGCGTTTTGTGCGGTAATTGAGGGCGCGCCCTCAGGAAACGTGGCAGCAAATGCTATAAAAGACGTATTAAAAACTTACTTTAACATAGGACAGAAAGGAAATTGACAATGGTAACACTAAAAGGCAGCCCCAAGGGCATAATGATTACAATAGAGGAGGCAGACATTAAAACGGCACAGGCAGAACTCCCTGCAAAATTGCGTGACACCTCTGCTTTCTTTAACGAAGAAACTCTTGAGGTGTTTCTGACCTCCACATCGCTAACAGAGGCTGAAGTGTACGAGCTTCGCCCAATTGTGTGTGAGGAACTTTCAAACACACAGGTTATCTTTATCGAAACACCGCCGAAACTGCTTCCCAAGCAGCACTCTCCCTTAGATGATTTGGAAAGTGACGAGGGTATAACCAAATTTATCAGGACAAAGGTTACCGAAGGCGAAACCATAGAATACGACAACAACTTAATAATTATCGGCGATGTTGAGCGTGGAGCTTGCGTAAAGTGCGGAGGAAATCTGTTTGTTTTGGGCGCTCTCTACGGCAAGGCGATAGTAACAACCCCCCAAAGCGTGGTTGTTGCTATGAAATTGATGCCTGAGTATTTAGAAATTGCGGAAGTTTCCACCGCAGTAAAGCAGAGCACGTTGAAAAAATTCCTCTCTGCCCCCGAAATCGCATATTCTACAGGCACAGAAATAAAAATTGAACAATACACGTAAAAAAATTCAAAAAAATGTAGACTACAACCGCAACTTGTGGTATAATTTAACCAATGCGGAAATTTTTTGCAAAAATTTTACAGGCAGGGGATGGTAAGAAAATGAATATTGCATTGATAGCACACGACAAGAAAAAAGAATTGATGATTCAGTTCTGTATAGCATACAAGGGTATTTTGTCAAAGCATATGCTCTGCGCAACAGGTACAACAGGAAGTCTCGTTGCTGATGCAACAGGCCTTGAGGTTCATAGATTTTTATCAGGTCCCCAGGGCGGCGACCAACAGATAGGCGCACGTATCGCTTATAACGAAATCGATTTGGTCCTGTTTTTCCGTGACCCCTTGACAGCTCAGCCCCACGAGCCCGACGTTTCAGCTCTTTTAAGACTGTGTGACGTACATAATGTCCCGCTCGCTACAAACGTGGCCACTGCTGAGGTTTTGGTACGTGGACTTGAGCGCGGCGACCTCGATTGGAGAGATATAGTAAATCCTAAAAATTAATGTCGGCTTTAAAAAGCAACGCATAATCGTTCAAAACAAGACAATAAAATATTGTAAATAGATGAAGGCACTCCATACGGAGTGCCTTTATAATTTATGTTTTGAACTTAAACGAACCTCACCTCTCGACGTACACTCGTACGTCTTCGGGTAACCCCTACGGGTTCGGTTCGTTTATTGTGCGTCACTTTTTCTCAGCCTGAGTCTTTTATTATTCCTCTTTTTTCTTTGTTTTTCCTACTAATATTATTCCTGCCAAGAATAAAACTGTCGCACCGACACACATTGCGACCCTGGGTAGTGCTCCCAAATCGCTCATTGGTGCGCTCACGTCTGGCGCTGATAGAGTTGATGACAGCGACGTTGTAACCAAAGAGGTGTCATACAGGAGCATATATGTCTTGTAGAGTATTTCTGCGCCCTCTTCTTTAGTTACTGGCGTGTCGGGTGCAAATTCCCCTGAGTTTTCTGCCAATCCGCATTGCACTGCTATAGATATGTAGCCAACAGCATCTGCTGCAAGTGCGTCTTTATCCGTAAACTGTAAGTACTCCAGGTATTTGTCGGGGTACTGATAGCCCTTTTTGTCGGCCAAAACCTTGCCGCAAAGGGACAACAGGTGTTGCCTTGTGACAGGTGTGTTACCGCCGAAATTTCCTTTTTCATCAGCTGCGGTAAGCCCCGATACTTCGGCAGTTGCTATGTATTTATAGTATTTGCTGCCCTCTTTGACATCGGGATATGAAACCTCGGTCTCTTCTGCAACCTGATAAAACATCTTTACTAAAGCCGTGGTAAAATCGTACTTTGTCAGTTTGTTTTGAGGGTAGAAATTCTTTTTCTTATCAAGGGTAAAAACACCCTTTGACACTAAAAATCTTATAGCCTCGCTTCTTGACAGGCTTACATCATCTGCGTCGTTTATGGTGATGTCGTTTTCTACCACCTGATAGTGACCTGAACGAAGTGCGCTAAACTCAATAGTACCGCTATTTTCATCAAACTGACCGCCGCGGTTATCCGTTGTGCCCTTGTTGCTTGCAATAACAGACGAATATTCGTGTTTTGCAGGAACAATAAACCACACAGGCGACACAATGGTATCAATGGGGGTGTTGTTTCTGTCGGTAAATACTATAGAATAGTCCTCATTACCCTTTGTGTATTCAATGGTAAAGATATCTGTGTTTTCCTCCAGCACCGCAAGCTCTGCGGTGTTTACATAAATGCCGTGCTCGTCATCCAGCATAATTCTTAAGCCCGACACAGAGGAAAGGGCACTTGATACACCCCGCTCAAACTCTATACGCAAGGGTTTTGTGAAATCTATATTCTTACACACAAGCTCAGGGATTGTGCGTGCTGTTCTTATCTGGGAAATATTTTTTGAATTGCACACAGATATTAGCTGTCCCATACAGATTGCCGCATTTTCTGCTATGATTGACACGCCGCTTTTTGTAATGGTAAGGGTGTTATCGTTAGCGGTCAGCGCTGTTCTTGAGCATTTATTAACTGCATACTCCATAAATTGCGCTACGGTTTTTCTGCCGTTTTCGTTAACTCCGCCCTCTACCGATACCAGTGAAGACAGGTAGTTCACATAGTCGTCAATGCCACGGAAGGAAGCACACCTGTCATAGTCGGGAACAACATTTGAGGGCGCATTTTCTGCCGCAATCAGTGAGGCAATGTTCTCAGAATCTAAATCACGCTCTGTATCGTAGCGTTTTACCAAAGAAAGCTCCCCGTCAAGCAGCGCCCAGCGCTTTGCGTAGGAAAATTCCATCTTCTCATTTTGGATGTCATTTACAAAAAATTCCACAAAAACTGCCGTATCGCTCAAAATGGAAACTTTAGAAAATTCCAAAAAGTTGCCTAAAGCTACAGATTTTTTGATTTTTTCACGCTGATTTGAGGAAAAATTCTGAATGTTGTTCGTCATACCTGACAAAAGCTTATATCTTGCAAAGGCACGTGTTGTTGAGCCGCTTCTTCCAAAGGTGTGGATGTGGTCTGCTGTGATATTTACAACGCACAGGTAGTCCTGTGTGAATTGCTGCAGGTATTGAGAAACCTGAGCCTGAACCTCTGCTACGTTTGAAAAAACCTCAGCATCGCCTTTAAAATTGCCTGCGCCTGTGGATAAATTCTCCTGCGCCACAACCTCAAGCACAGGGATATTTCCTGGGAAGCTCATCTTGTATGTATACAAATCTCCGCCGTATGATGCCTGTCCCATATAAAAGAGCTGGTCTGTTTCGGTGTTGCGGACGTATTTTAAATTTTTAAAAAAGTCAAAGGGTACGTCCTTGTTTTCTGATGCCTTTATTGCGGCACCGTCCTTATAATAAAAGGAAAAAACTTTGCCGTGGTTATCGGAAAATAATTCAGGAACGCCGTCCTGTGTCACGTCTGCCAGCACAAAGTTTGAAGCGTTTGATGCCAGAATAACACGCCTGTACTCCGCCTCCCATGGGGCTTCTTCTGCGAAAACCGAAGGAATTAGGGACAATATTATAAAAAGTGTTAATAATAACGAAATGATTTTTTTCATAATTAATACTCCCAAGAGAAATATATACCTAATTATACAATTTTGCACAGAAAAAATCAATGGGTAATAAAAATAAAAAAAGAAACGACAACTTTCGCAGCGAAAATTGTCGTTTCTTTTTGGTGACCCGTACGAGACTCGAACTCGTGTTACCGCCGTGAAAGGGCGGTGTCTTAACCGCTTGACCAACGGGCCATATTAAATTGGTAGCGGCAGCTGGATTTGAACCAGCGACCAATCCGGTATGAACCCAGTACTCTAGCCAACTGAGCTATGCCGCCACAAAACTGACAAAATGTATTTTACACCATAAATACTATTTTGTCAAGCATTTTTTTACAATATTTTTTGCTTTCTTATTATCCCAATTGTTGCGCGTTTTATTCCCCTTGCATTAATTACGTAAATTTTAGAAAATCAAAGAAATTTTTAAAAAACTCTTGACTTTATCACTTTATTGTAGTAAAGTAGTTATCGTAGTAAAAAAACTAACATTTAAGGAGACATAAAAATGAAAAAGATTTTAGCACTTATTTTAACATTAGTAATGGCAGTAACACTCGTTGCTTGCGGTGGTGGCAGCGATGTTGCAACAGATTCTGATGCAGCTTACATCACAGAAAAAGGCACGCTTACAATCGGTATGACATTGTTTGCTCCCATGGATTATATGGACGACAACGGTGAGCTCACAGGCTTTGAAGTAGAATTTGGTAAAGCAGTTTGCGAAAAGTTAGGTCTTTCTCCTGAATTTATCGAAATCAACTGGGACGCTAAAGAAACAGAGCTTGCAGCAAAGAACATTGACTGTATCTGGAACGGTATGACAATTACAGAAGAGCGTGCAGCTAATATGAGCATCTCTGTTCCTTATATGACAAATAAGCAGGTTGTTGTTACAAAGGCAGAAAACGCTGAAAAGTACGCAGCATCTTTAGCAGACGCTGTAGTAGTTGCAGAAGCTGGATCAGCAGGCGAAGAGCTTGCAAAGGCTAACCCCTTCTTTGCTGACGCTAACTACACACCCGTTGACTCAATGGCAAAAGCTTTAATGGACGTTGCAGCAGGTACATCAGACGTTGCAGTTGTTGACTACGTTGCATCTATCGGCTCAATCGGCGAAGGCACAGACTTTGAAGATTTAGTAGTAGTTGATACAGAAGAATTCAGCCCCGAAGAATACGGTATCGCATTCAGAAAAGGCAGCGATATGACAGCAAAAGTAAACGCAGTAATCCAGGAATTAGCAGCAGACGGCACACTTGCTGAAATCGCAGCAAAATATAAGTTAGACGAAGTTCTTTCAGTAAAATAATTTAAAAAATAATTAAACAGGACATAGCAGAGCGGAAGGACTTCTTCCGCCCTGCCGTTTTGTTGTTTGGTGGATATTTTATGGATAAAACAATGCAGATAATGCAATCTCTTTTTGAGGGTTTTGGAGAAAACTTAATACTGTTTTTTGTGACACTGGTGGCAGCAATCCCCTTAGGCTTTGTTATTACCTTTGGCTCAATGTCAAAGTGGGCACCCTTTAAATTTGTTGCAAGAATTGACACAAAATTACGTAACATAAAATTCTGGGCAGCCTTTCTTGACTTTTTGGCAACCTTTCGCCCAATCAGCTTTGTTACAAGAGTTTTTGTGTGGATTATCCGAGGAACGCCCTTAATGCTTCAGCTTTTTGTTGTGCTTTACGCTCCCGGGCTTTTGTTGGGTATCCCTATGCGAAACAGAATGACAGCGGCGCTAATCGCGTTTATTATCAACTACGCCGCTTACTTTTCCGAAATTTATCGTGGCGGTATTGAGTCCATTCCCAAAGGTCAGTACGAGGCAGGTCAGGTGCTCGGTATGACAAAAACACAGGTACTTTTCCGTGTTGTACTCTTCCAGGTGGTAAAGAGAATCGTACCCCCTATGGGCAACGAAATTATCACACTTGTTAAGGATACGTCGCTCGCTCGTGTTATCGGCGTTGCCGAAATCATTATGAGTGC
>JAZQBQ010000055.1:0-6764 GCA_045545755.1 Congzhengia sp.
GCAACTGCGTTAGAAAGATTTAAAGACCTCGAGCCTGCACTCATTGGAATACGAATACATTTGTCGTAATTTTCCTTTAGCAAAGGTTCGGGCAAGCCGTAAGATTCCTTGCCAAAAAACAGGTAGTCTCCGTCTGAAAAACTTACGTCTGAATGTCTGTGTTTGGACTTTGTAGAGCAAAAGTAATAGTTTCCTGGGCATTTTGAAAAGAAATCATCAAGATTTTCATAATATCTTATGTCCAGCTCATACCAATAATCAAGTCCTGCCCTTTTTAATTTCTTATCATCAACGGTAAAGCCCATAGGCTTTACTATATGTAATGTACTGCCGGTTGCCTTGCAGGTACGGGCGATATTTCCCGTATTCTGGGGAATTTCAGGCTCAACCAGCACAATATTCATTGCCATAGCTTATTCCTCTTCATTTTCCATTATAAAATCATAAATATAATCCCAGAAGTTTTCCGCACCCTCTGAGTTTTGAGTTGAAAACGGAATTAAAATATCTCCATCTTCCAAATCAAGCTCCTCTATTATCATTTCAAGATTTTTTTCAAGAGCCATTTTACCAAGTTTATCAGATTTTGTAGCAAAAACTACCAGCTGACCGCCTGAAGCTTTAATTGCACGAGCCATATCTTTATCGTCTAGAGACGGCTTGTGACGGCAATCCACCAAAAGTATAACCTGCAAAAGCTGACGTCTTTCTGATAAATAACCGCCTATGATTTCCGTCATTTTCTTTCTTTCGCCGTGGCTTGCGTGAGCATAACCATAGCCGGGCAGGTCAACAAGCATTAACTTGTCATCAATATCATAAAAGTTTATAGTTACGGTTTTTCCGGGTTTTTGACTTACTCTGGCAAAATTCTTTCTGTTTAAGATTTTATTTATCATAGAGGATTTGCCCACATTTGACCTGCCGATAAATGCTACCTCAGGCATGCTCGTGGCAGGATACTGCTCTTTTCTTACTGCGGATATTAGGAGTTTTGCTTTATTTGTGTTCACTTTCATAGTGTTTCCACTCTTTCTTCGTTTGTAAATACTTCTTTGGCTGTGCAAAGATTTGTAGCCGATTTTGATGTGGTGATGCAACCGGCAGCAACAGACAATCTCGCTATTTTCTTTAGGGAAAGATTTTCTGCTATAGAATAACAAATAGCTCCAACCATAGAATCTCCTGCACCTACTGCACTCATAAAGTCTATTGGAAAGGTCTTTCCATATACTGTCTTTCCGCCTTGCGAAAACAAGGCGCCGTCTGCTCCCATTGACGCTACAATGAGGCTTATTCCAATTTGATTAAGCTTTGTTATAACATCTTTTATCTCTTTTTCATCAGTCAGCGTTTTTTCTGCAAGTTCTGACAGCTCATCAATGTTTGGCTTTATTGCATAAGGTTTCTTTGTTATTGCTAACTTTAGCGCTTCTCCACTGGCATCAAGTATTGTCTTGATCCCTTTTGAATTTGCTTTTTGTATACAGTCAGCATAAAAACCAACTTCAATTCCCTGAGGTAAGCTGCCTGTCAGCACTAAAATATCTGCATCGTCAAGAAGTCTCTCCAAGGTTTTATCAAGTTGTGCCACATCATCTTTGTTAACACTAAAACCCTGGCAGTTTGCCTCGGTTACTGTACCGTCCGCCTTGTCCATCAGTTTATAATTGGTACGTGTTTTGCCTTCAACTTCAATAAAAGCATTCTCTATTCCGGCATCAGACAGTATTTTTGCAAGCTCTTCTTTTCTATCCATTCCGATAAATCCTGTTGCACACACGTCTAACCCGAATGACCTTGCTACCAAAGATACATTTAAGCCTTTTCCACCCATGTGTTCTATTTGATTTTTTACTCTGTTTGTTTTTGTTTTTGTAAATTCTTCAAACTCCAGCATAACATCTACTGAAGGATTGAGCATTAACGTCACAACTTTTGCCATAATTATCTTCCTTTAACCAATGATAGCTATCTTTAAAACGTCATTCATGTTTCTGGCAAGTATTATCTCTACATTTTCCTTGACTACATCTTCTAATTCGTCAATGTCTTTTTTGTTTTCATAAGGGATAACAACAGTTTTTATACCTGCCTGATAGGCTGCTAAAGTTTTTTCACGAAGTCCGCCAATCGGCAGCACTCTGCCACGAATTGTAATTTCGCCCGTCATAGCCACTTTATGATTTACTGCTTTGCCTGAAAGTGCCGATACTAATGCGGTGGCAATTGTAATGCCTGCTGATGGTCCGTCTTTAGGTGTAGCGCCCTCAGGAACGTGAATATGAATATCGCAATTTTTATAAAATTCGCCATCAATACCTAATTTTTTTGAATTCGAACGCACAAAACTAACTGCAGCTTTTGCAGATTCTTTCATTACGTCACCAAGCTGACCTGTCAACTCAAGATTGCCTGTGCCGTCCATAATATTTACTTCAACCGACAAGGTATCGCCACCCACCTGTGTCCAGGCAAGTCCGGTAACTACACCAATCTCATCTTTTTTAGATGCAAAATCGTCTAAGAAGATTTCCTTGCCCAAAAATTCTTCTAAGTTTTTACTTGTTACCTTTACCTGTGTTTCGGGGTTATCAACTATTTTAAGCGCCGCTTTTCTCAGGACATTTGCGATTTTGCGCTCTAAGGTTCTTACCCCTGCTTCTTTTGTATAATGAGCAATAACTCCTTTTATCGCACCGTCATTAAATGAAACGTTCTTTTTAGTAAGTCCGTGCTTTTTAAGCTGCTTTCCAAGTAAGTGATTTTTGGCAATATGGAATTTTTCCTCAGAAGTATATCCGGGAATTTCAATAATTTCCATACGGTCCAAAAGGGGTCTTGGGATAGTATCTAATGTATTGGCAGTAGCAATAAACAAAACATTTGAAAGGTCAAAGTCAACCTCCATAAAATGGTCACGGAATTTGGTGTTTTGTTCTGAGTCTAATACCTCTAAAAGTGCTGCCGCAGGATCACCTCTGTAGTCTGATGCCATCTTGTCAATTTCGTCAAACAGCATAAGCGGGTTATTTGTTCCTGCCTGCTTTAATGCCGTTATAATTCTGCCAGGCATAGAGCCGATATAGGTACGTCTGTGACCACGGATGTCTGCCTCGTCACGAATACCGCCTAAAGAAATACGTGCATAGCTTCTACCCATACTCTCTGCAATAGATTTTGCAATAGAGGTCTTGCCCACACCGGGAGGTCCTACAAGGCAAAGAATGGGGCCTGCCATAGAGCCTGTTATTTTCTTAACTGCGAGGTATTCCATAATACGCTCTTTGACTTCTTTTAAGCCGTAATGGTCACGGTCTAAGACTTCCTTGGCGTTTGAAACCTCTAATGTATCCTTGGTAAAATTATTCCAGGGAAGGTCGCAAATCCACTCAAGGTATGTGCGGATAACATTGGCATCTGGGTTGTTTACCGACATCTTTGAAAGTCGTGCCAATTCCTTTTCACACTTTTGCACAACATTTTCCGGCAAATCCAGTTTTTCTAATTTACCTTTGTATTCTTCTACCTCAAATTCTCCGTCATCACCCAGTTCTTCGTGAATAACCTTGAGCTGTTCACGAAGGAAATATTCACGCTGATTTTTGTCAATATTTTTCTTAACCTGGCGGTCTATCTTTGTATCAACTTCAGCAATCTGTATTTCGCGCACAAGTAATTCCAGTAATCTTTCAGCACGAAGCTTTGTATCTTCAATATTTAAAATTTCCTGCTTGTCAGAAAGCTTTAAGGGCATATTTGAAGCAATACTGTCAACAAGACGTGATGTATTATTTGTGTTGTCAAGTGATAACACAAACTCGCTACTGATTCTATTATTATAATCACGGTAATTCATAAACTCGTCAACAAGCTTGCGGCGAAGCGCCTCGCTTTCGATAGAATTATCGTCTTTGTTATATTCTTCAATTTCATCAACCAATGACACAAAAAAAGGTTTGGTTTTTAAAACCTCGCATATTTTTGCACGCTTAATACCCTCAACAAGCACACGCACCGTGTTGTTGGGCATCTTTACAACCTGACTTATTTTGCAGATTGTTCCCATATCCTCTATATCTGCAGGCTTTGGGTTTTCAATAGTTGGATCTGTTTGCATAGTTACAAACGCCATCTGTTTATTGACCATTGCGTTTTCCAATGCCAAAAGAGATTTTTCCCTTACTATGTCAAAGTGGACTAAAGTATTTGGAAAAACCACCATACCGCGCACCGCAAGCGTGGGCAACGCCGATGTTTGTTTTATAATCGAATTTTCCATTTTTACCTCCAAGTAAGTGACAATCTAAAATTCATTCCATACATTTATATTTTTATCGGTAATACAAATTTCTATATCATTACCAAACTCGTTTTCAAGTAATTCCCTGATGTATTCACAAAACATAATTTCTGCGTTGTAATGAGGCACCTCTATTAGCGCCATATCGTTTTCGTAAGCAAATCTTGCGTGGTGGTACTTAAAATCGCCAGAAATATAAAGGTCACAATCTGCATCCTTTGCTGCATATAGAAAGTCTGCGCCTCCACCGTTACATACTGCAATTTTTGATATTTGCTTTTTAGGACTTCCAACATATCTGAGATTATCAACTAAAAACACTTCTTTTACCTTTTGTAAAATTTCACAAAGAGGTGTTATGTTTTTCATTTGCGCCATTCTGCCCGAGCCGTTATCAGCGTCGCCTTCTATTGCACATCTGTTTTCAGTATCTGCTATTTTGTCCAAAAATAAATCACAAAGACCCGATTTTACTCCGTCAAAATTTGTATGTACGGAAATTAAAGCCACATCATTTTTTACCAATTCTATAACCGCACGTGCAGTAGCGTCGTCATCAACTACCCTCTTTAATGGTTTAAAAATAAGCGGATGATGGGAAATAACTAACTCACAGCCTTTATCTGTTGCATCTTTTACAACTGCTTCATCTGCATCAAGAGTAATAAGCACCTTGCGGATTTCCTTGTTACGATTTCCCACTAAAAGTCCTACGTTGTCGTAATCCTCTGCAAGACAATCCGGTGCAAAGGAATTTAAAAAACCGATTATTCTATTTAATTCTACCATTTTCCGCACTCCTTCTGCAGCCTTTTTAATTCTGAAACCAAATAAGAAAAATGCTCCTGCTTCTTTTTTGTTTCAGGATTTTTTGCGTTTTCCATAGCCAAAACCGCTTTTTCATACTCATATATTTTTCCCCGAATATATTCAGGAAGAATTTTATCCTGTTTTTTCATAAGGCATTCGCCTATGTAATAATTTATCTCGTTTTCTATCGTCATTTTTCCAGGCACTGCACATATTACGGTATAAATTTTATCATCCTCTTTTGCCAGAGCTTCGTCTAAAATTACAAAGCCGTTTTCTGCTAAATATTTTCTTGTTTCTTCAATGGCAGTCATTGGCTGAAGGATATATTTTTTAACCGAGGTCAAACGGTCTTTTTCACTATGTAGTATTGCATTTATCAAAATGCCGCCCATACCTGCAATAATGACAGTATCAACCTCATTATTTTGCAGTTCCTTGAGTCCATCAGATAACCTTGTGGTTATTTTGTCAGAAAGAGAAAATTTCTTTATATTTTCTTCTGCCCGAAGCAGGGGTCCTTCATTTATATCCATCGCAACAGCAGAATGTGCCTGATTATTTAACACAAGGTAGACGGGAACATAGGCATGATCTGTACCAATATCAGCAACAACTTCGGCGTCGCTAACCATATTTGCCACGGTTTGAAGCCTTGGTGTCATAAAGGAATCAATATTCATTTTTGACCATACCTCCCCATTAAACAATATAAATTAGTATATCATATTTTAAAATAAGTGTCAACAATTCAGAAATTTTGTATAAATTTCACATTTACATTTTTATACAAGTATGGTATTATTAAAAACAGAAATCGTAAATTTTGCAAGGAGGTTATCTTATGTACAACAACGAACAGCTGCCCCACGCTTGGGACGAGCTTGTAGAAAAACTTACCTATATGCCTGCCATTGTAAAAACAATCGAAAAAATATACGATGTAAACTGGTCAATGACAGTAAACAGACACGACCATTTTGAGATGGTTTATATTAAAAAAGGAAGTGCCGTTTTCCAGATAGAAGGTATCGACGTCAATATGCCGCCCCACTCTATAATCATTATCAAGCCGGGCAGAGCTCATAAGTTTGTGGTTAAATCTGACGTATGTGAATTAATCGTTCTCAGCTTTACATTCAAATCGCAAAAAAACGATTTAGAAAATCACGTGTCATTAACCGATTTTGTTGAGTATATAGAAGACGATGCTACAGGCGATTATCTTTTCCTCTCGTTGAGCAAAAAGAACGATATTATTCACGTTATGAACAGAATTTTAAGAGAACGTATCAAAACTCAGGTTTGGGGCGATTTTCTAAGCTGTTTATTAGTTATTGAGCTTTTTGTTTTGCTTTCAAGAACATTGAAACAAGAATGGGAGCAAAGTGCTAAAAACAGGAATTTAAAGCTTCACGAGCTTTTAAACATTGCAAAGGAATATATCGACAACAACTACGACAAAGAGCTGACATTAACTCAGGTAGCAAAGTACATCTATCTTTCAGACAGTTATTTTGCTCATTCTTTTAAGGATAAGTTCGGCATAAGCCCAAAAAGCTATATACTTAAAGTAAGAATAGAGGCTTCAAAGGAATATCTTAAAAATACAGATACCAAGGTTGCAGACGTGGCAAAAATTGTTGGTTTT
>JAZQBQ010000056.1:0-31366 GCA_045545755.1 Congzhengia sp.
CTATTGAGGCGCTGACCTTTGCAAAGGGCGTTATGGGAAGATGCGAAACAGTATACACAAAAACAGATTACACAGTTATTATAGATTATGCTCACACCCCAGATGGTCTTGAAAATATTATTTCCACAGTTCGAGAGTTCTGTGAGGGCAGAGTGATTACTCTCTTTGGCTGCGGCGGCGACCGTGACAGTACAAAACGCCCCATTATGGGTCGTATTGCAGCGAGTCTTTCTGATTATTGCGTTGTTACATCTGATAACCCCAGAACAGAAAATCCTGCGGCGATAATTGAAGATATTATGGTGGGAGTAAAAGAAACCGATTGTGAATATACAGTTATAGAAAACAGACGCGAGGCTATAAAGTTTGCACTTTCGGTGGCTTCACGTGGCGACTGCATAATTTTAGCAGGCAAAGGTCACGAAACCTACCAGATTATCGGCAAAGAAAAAAATCACTTTGACGAGCGTGAAGTAATCGAGGAATGTTTAAAAGAGTTAGCACAGTAAGAGGTGGACTATGTTACCCTTAAAAGTTACAGAAATTATAAAGGCAACAGGCGGAAAACTCATATGCGGCAATATGACAGGTATTGTTACAGACATCACCACGGACAGCCGCAAGGCGGCGGAGGGTTTTTTGTTTGCAGCAATCTGCGGCGAGCGTGCCGACGGTCACGACTATATTGACGAGGTTTTTACAAAAGGTGCGGTTTGTGTGCTTTCTGAAAAAGAGATTAAGGCTCAGGGTGCGGTAATTTTGGTGGAAAACACTATATCAGCACTCGGAAAAATTGCACACCTTATTATGGAAAAGCTCTGTGTACCTGTTGTGGGCATAACAGGCAGCGTTGGCAAAACCACCACCCGTGATATGACTTATTCTGTTGTAAGTAAGATATTTAACACCTTAAAAAACGAGGGCAACTTAAACAACGAGCTTGGTGTGCCCTTGACAGTATTTCGTGCTGACAGCGCCACCGAGGCTGCAGTTATGGAGATGGGAATGGACAATTTCGGCGAAATTGACAGGTTGTCTTCCATTGTTACGCCCTCGGTTTCAGTTATTACAAATATAGGAATGTCACATATAGAAAGGCTTGGCTCTCAGGAAAATATTTATCTTGCCAAGTCTGAAATATTTAAAAATACAAGACCAAACGGAACTGCGGTGCTAAACGGCGACGATAAAATTTTGATGGCGCACAAGGACGAAATTCCGCAAAAAGTTGTTACTGTTGGCGTTAAAAACCAGAACGCCGACCTTGTAGCGTATGATATAGAATCAACCGAGAGCAGCGTTGCCTTTACAGTTAAGGGAATGGGCAGAGAGTTTTCTGTTACATTGCCTGTGCCGGGGGAACACAATGTGCTAAATGCCCTTTTAGCTGCAGCAGTCGGTATTGTTTTTGAAATACCGTCGGCATTAATTGCAGAGGCGTTATCTGACTTTTCTATGACAAAAATGAGAATGGATATTATCCGTGGCGAGCGCTTAACTATAATAAATGACTGCTACAATGCAGCGCCCGACTCAGTGCGTGCAGCATTGGGAGTTTTAGCTAAATACGACCAGCGCAAGGTGGCAATTTTAGGAGACATCAAGGCGTTAGGGGAGTTTTCCTATCAGGCACACAGAGATTTGGGATTTGACGTTGTGAAGAATGGTATAGATGTGCTTGTTACTATTGGCGAGCAAGCCGCCCACATAGCTCAAGGTGCAAACGAGTGCGGTATGGACAGCGCCAGTATATTCTCTGCAATGAGCGTTGAAGAAGCCCAAACGGAGCTTGCAAGCATTATGAAAACAAATGACGTTGTTTTGGTAAAAGCGTCTCGTGCTATGGCGTTGGAGCGTGTAACTGAGTTTTTGAAAGAGAATTTTTAATATACTAAAAGAGAGGCATAAATTATGACAAGTGCTATACTTACAGGCGCAGGAATTTCACTTTTGATATGTGTTGTTTTAGTACCGCTATTGATACCTGTTTTAAGAAGATTGAAATTCGGTCAGGAAATAAGAGAAGAAGGCCCCGCTTGGCATGCTAAAAAAAGCGGAACTCCTACAATGGGCGGCATTGCAATTGCTGCAGCAGTAGTGGTTGCAACCTTCGCAGTAGCGCTTATATTTAAATTTGATATATGGACAGTTACCTGTCTTGGCATAGGCTCGCTGTTGTACGGCGTGGTGGGATATGCCGACGACCATATAAAGGTAATAAATAAGAGAAATTTAGGTTTAACCTCTGCACAAAAATTTATAGCGCAGCTTGTTGTTGCCGTTGCGGTTACTGTATTTGCAGTAAATTCAGGTGTTATTGACACAGAAATCATTATTCCTTTTATCAAGCGACCTGTTGATTTGGGAATATTTACAATAATTCTTTCGGTTTTTGTTCAGCTTGCGGTGGTAAACAGCGCAAATTTAACCGACGGCTTAGATGGTCTTGCTACCTCTGTAACGTTGGTGGTTGCAGCATTTTTAGCAATCTGTGCGGCAAAGCTTGGCAATACCCCTGTTGCGGTATTTATGTCGATTGTAGCAGCAGCGTGCTTAGGATTTTTGTTCTTTAATGCCAATCCTGCAAAAATCTTTATGGGGGACACAGGCTCGCTCTTTTTGGGCGGCTGCATAGCGCTGGGTGCTATTATGCTTAAGCTCCCCTTGATTTTGATAATTGCAGCAGGCGTGTATCTTTTAGAAACCTTGTCAGTAATCTTGCAGGTGGCGTCATTTAAATTAACAGGAAAAAGAATTTTTAAAATGAGTCCCATTCATCATCATTTTGAAATGTGCGGACTAAATGAAAAGCAGATAGTGCTTTTATTCTCGTTAACATCTGCAATTCTTTGTATTATAAGCTATTATTTGTTTTTTTAATTAATTAAGGAGGTGCGTGATAATGGCAGTGCGTACTCAGGTAAGAAAAGTGAAAAATACGTCAGGTCAGCGTACTGTCAGAAAAAGAGTAGGCATCGACAGAGGATTTTTGGCAACGGTAATTATGCTGGTTGTCATTGGTCTTATTATGTTGTTTTCAGCAAGCTATCCCGATGCCAGCTATCGTGAGGGCGACGGTTTAAAATACATAAAGAGCCAGTCGATTTTTGCAGTTTTAGGGTTTATTGCTATGTTCTTTACGGCAAAGGTCTTTGACTACAGACTTTACAAAAAACTCCTAAAGCCCATTATGCTGATAATATTTGTACTGCTTGGCATTGTTTTACTGATGCCCGCGCAACAGGGTGCACGTCGTTGGATTCCGCTTCCGTTTTTGACTGTGCAGCCCTCGGAGTTTGCAAAGCTTGCGGTAATTATGTACTGCGCGGCAGTTTTTGCAGACGCCAAGGAAAAAATGAAAGATTTGAAATATTTATTCAAGCACGGACTTGTGGTGGCGGCAGTTTTAGGATTACTGATTTTAGAACCCCACTTTAGTGTTTGCCTTATTATCTGTGCAGTTGTGGCAATTATGCTTTTAGTTGGCGGCTTTCCTCCCAGACTTTTCTGGGGTGTTGTAATTGTGGCAGTACCTATTGTCATAGCTGTTGCTTTTGGTGCTGATTATCGTGCTGACAGACTGGCGGCATACTGGGACCCCTTTGACCCTGCAATTTATAAAACGTCCGGTTGGCAGATAGCACAGTCCCTTTACGCTATTGGTTCAGGTGGATTGTTTGGTTTAGGATTCGGTAACTCAAGACAGAAATATATGTACGTATCCGAGCCCCACAACGATACGATTTTTGCTATCGTTTGCGAAGAATTAGGTATGGTTGGCGCGTTTATCATAATTGCATTGTTCTGTTTCTTGATTTGGCGAGGAATAAAAATAGCTATGGACGCTCCCGACAGCTTCGGTGCGCTGCTTGTGACTGGTATTATGGCTCTGGTTGGTGTTCAGGTATTTTTAAATATTGCCGTTGTTACAAAGCTCATACCCGCTACAGGTATTCCGCTTCCGTTCTTCTCGGCAGGTGGTACAGCACTGATAACGCTGATGGCGGAAATGGGCATAGTATTAAACGTATCCACTCATAAACGACAGTCGGTAAGTATAAGATAGCGAGGGCATTTATGAAAGTCTTAGTTTCAGGCGGCGGTACTGCAGGTCATATTAACCCTGCTATTGCCATTGCCAAAAGGATGAAAAGAGAATATAACGCCGAAATCCTCTTTATAGGCAGACAAAAAGGTATGGAAGATGACCTTGTGCAAAAAGAGGGTTTTGACATTAAATATATCGAGGTAGAAGGACTTATAAGAAGTCTTTCGCCGAAAAACATCAAGGTTTTGATAAAATATATTACCGCAATACAGAAGGCAAAGAAGATTATTCGTGAATTTGCCCCCGATGTGGTTGTAGGTACAGGTGGATTTGTGTGTGCACCCGTTATGACGGCGGCAAATGCGCTTCGTATTCCTACGCTTATTCACGAGCAAAACGTTTTCCCCGGTATGACGGTAAAGATGGCAGCAGGCTTTGTAAATGTAGTTGCCACAAGCTTTGAGGATATGAAAAAGTATGTGTCCGAAAAGGTTTCCAAAAAGTGCGTTTTAACTGGCAATTCCTTGCGCGAAAACCTTTTTGACTTAACATACGACGATGCTCGCAAAAAGTTAGGAATAGGCGATGAAACCTTTATTGTGACAGTAGGGGGCTCGTTGGGCGCAAGAACAATAAACAACGCTCTTTGTGAAATTATCAACAGTTGTGTAGGCGATAGGGTTAAAATCTTAGGCGGTACAGGTCAGCGTTTTTATGATGATGTAATGGAAAAAATAGATAAGGAAAAATTAACAGAAAATGTATCTGTTGTTCCTTATATTTACAATATGAATGAGGTGCTTCCTGCAGCGGACTTGATTGTTGCTCGTTCGGGTGCGGTAACAGTATCAGAGCTTGCGGCATTAGGCAGACCTGCTATATTAATTCCTTCGCCCAATGTAACTCACAACCATCAGGAATACAACGCAAAGTCAGTTGCGTCCCGTGGCGGTGCAGTTGTGATTTGTGAAAGAGATTTAAAAGATGGCTTAGTCGCTGAAACTGTAAATAGATTATTGGGAAATCCCCAAAAGTTAAAGCAGATGTCAGAATGTGCACGCACAATGGCGATTGCTGACGGAACGAAGCGCATTTGTGATATTGTGGCAGAATTAAGCAAGTAACCATAATGAAAAATACGCATAATATGGTAATGAATTTTACATTACGGAGGTGCGTATTTTGGGTAAAATAGTAGTCCGTGGCGGCGAGCCTCTTACAGGCGAGGTAATGGTACACGGAGCAAAAAATGCAGTTCTTCCCATTTTGGCGGCGACGGTAGTGGTGGGAGGAGTACATATTATAGAAAATTGCCCCAAGCTTTCGGATGTTTCCACCACTGTGGAAATATTGAAGGAATTGGGAGCAGAGGTCATGCGTGACGGCGACAGGTTGATTATAGACACAACGGCTGACCTATCTTGCTACATACCTGAAAGATTGATGCGAAAGCTGCGCTCGTCTATAATTTTTATGGGTGCGGTTCTTGCGAGAAACAAAAAGGCAAAAATCTCATCTCCAGGAGGATGTGAGTTAGGTCCAAGACCTATTGATTTACATATTAAAGCGCTAAGGGAATTGGGTGCTGAAATAATTGAAGAGCACGGATATCTGGTGTGTCAGGCAAAAGAGCTTGTGGGCAAGGAGATACACTTGGACATACCAAGTGTAGGCGCTACTGAAAACGCAATGCTTTTGGCAGTTGCAGCAGAGGGAGAAACAGTCATCCAAAATGCTGCACGCGAGCCCGAGATAGAGGATTTGGCAAAGATGCTCAACAAAATGGGAGCGCAGATTTTGGGTGCAGGCACATCTAAGGTCACTGTACGTTGTGCAAAAAAACTCACAGCGGCTCATCACAGGGTAATGCCTGACAGAATTGTAGCAACAACCTACCTTTGTGCGGCGGCATCAACAGGCGGAGATGTTACAGTAAAAGATGTTTGCCCCGAGCATTTGTCGGCGGTGCTGGCGGTGTTGTCGGATTGTGGCTGTATGATAGAGAAAGGCGCAAGCTTTGTTCGTTTGCGTGCGCCAAAGAGATTGCTTTCCGTAAATTCTATCAAAACAATGCCATATCCTGGTTTTCCCACAGATGCCCAGTCGCTATTTTTGGCAATGCTTTCAAAAAGCGAGGGTACTACAATAATTTCGGAAACTATATTTGAAAGCCGATTTAACGTGGCGGCAGAACTGTGCCGTATGGGTGCAAAAATCTCTGTTGACAGCAGAGTTGCGGTGGTGCAGGGAGTAGACAGCTTGTACGGAGCCTGTGTCACGGCTCAGGATCTCAGAGGTGGAGCAGCGCTCGTTGTAGCAGCACTTGGCGCAAACGGAAAGACAGAAATAAATTCTCCCCAATACATTTACAGGGGATATGAAAATTTAGAAAAAAATCTCAAAACTTTAGGTGCGGATATTGCATACGAGGAGTAGTGATATAAATGCAAAAGAAAAAGCTGACAAGCAACGAAAAGTACAAAAGAAAAATGAAAACAAGAAGAATTGTAGCACTGTGCATTTTGGGTATAGTCATAGCTCTTTGCGTGTGCTTGTTTACGCCGATTTTTGGTATTACAGAAATTTCTGTATCAGGTAATTTAAACGTTGCTGCGGCAGACATTATCGGCACCAGCGGTATAGAAAAAGGTGAAAATATTTTTAGAATTAACACAAAGCGAGCAGAACGTGCCTTAGAAGAGATTTCTTATGTTGCTGACGCCGAGGTAAAAAGAAAATTCCCCGCAAGAGTGGTTATAGAAATAACAGAATCAAAAGCTGATGTTATATACGATATGCCTGCGGAATTTATCGTTACCACCATTGAGGGCAGAGTGTTGCAAAAGACAGTGGATGTAACAGAAATACCTGCCCCTATTGTAAAGGGTGTTACAATAACAAAGGCAGAGCCTGCGGGCTTTATCGAAACGGAAAATCCTGAGGTAACAGGTGTAAATTTAGAGTATATCAAATGCTTTTATGACAGCGATTATTGGTCGGAAATTGATGAATTTAACGTGTCCGACCCTTCAAACTTTATGATGATTATGCGCTCGGGTATGCGAGTGACCTTTGGTGAGATTGAGACCATCGAGGGGTTAAAACGTAAAATAAAAATGCTTGATGCGATTGTTCCCCAAATTAAGCCAACAGAGCGCAGCTACTTAGACCTTACTACCGACAAGGGCTACTTTGGCGAATACACAGAAGAAGAATATGAAAATATCAAAAAGCTTCGTGAAGACGGCGGTCTTATAAAAGAGCTTGCAGGCGAAAACGAAGAAGAAAACGCAGACAATGATGGAGCAGAACAAGAGCAAAATTAAATTTTTCATATAGTAAGGAAGAAAAATGCAAAAAATTTAATAATTTTGTAAAAAAATTTCATTTAATACTTGTAATTGTGCCACATATTGTGCTATAATTAGATATAATTAATATTATATGCGTATATTTGTGTGCGTGTACATAAAATTTTAGAAAATTAAACAGACAGTATTATATACAAAAGAGGAGGAAAAAGCAAGTGTTTGATTTTGATAATGGCGGAGCAAGCATTGCTCAGATTAAAGTTATTGGTGTAGGCGGCGGCGGTAACAATGCTGTTAACAGAATGATTGACGCAGGTTTATCTGGCGTTGAATTCGTTTCTATCAACACCGACAAGCAGGCACTCTTATCATCACAGGCAAATCAGAAAATCCAGATTGGTGAAAAACTTACAAAAGGTCTCGGCGCTGGTGCTAACCCCGATGTTGGTGCTAAGGCTGCTGAAGAAAGTTACGATGAAATAGCTCAGGCTATCAGCGGTAGCGATATGGTATTCGTTACGGCAGGTATGGGCGGCGGTACAGGTACAGGTGCGGCTCCCGTTGTTGCGCAGATTGCTAAAGATATGGGCGTTTTAACACTCGGTATCGTTACAAAGCCCTTCCTTTTTGAAGGAAAGCAGCGTTCAAACCGTGCCGACGAAGGTATCGCAGCATTAAAAGACGCAGTTGACGCTATCGTTACAATCCCCAATGACAGATTAATGCAGATTTCAAATCAGCATACAACAGTTATGGATGCATTCAAAATGGCTGACGAAGTTTTACTTCAGGGCGTTAAGGGTATCTCAGACCTTATCACAGGTAATGCACTCATCAACCTTGACTTTGCTGACGTTGTTACAATTATGAAGAACACAGGCGTTGCTCATATGGGCGTTGGCCGTGCTTCAGGCGAAAAGCGTGCAGAAGATGCAGTTAAGATGGCAATCTCCAGCCCCTTACTCGAAACAACAATCGACGGTGCTCGTGGCATTCTTATCAACATCACAGGCGGTCCTGACCTTAGCCTCTTTGAAGCTAACAATGCAGCAAGCTTAGTATCAGACGCAGTTGATCCCAATGCTAACATCATCTTCGGTGTTATGATTGACCCCGAAATGAAGGACGAGGTTTCTATCACAGTTATTGCTACTGGTTTTGAAGGTGTTTACGGCACAGCAGTAAATGCTCCCACAACACTCTTTTCATCAACACCCGCATATAAGGGCGGTGCGATGACTCAGAGACCTAACCTTGGCGCTAACCGTACAGAAGCAAAGCCCCAGGCTTCAGCTCCTTCAGAAGTTGAAATCCCCTGGTTCTTACGTGATAAGAAATAAGATTTTATAAGTACATAAAAGCCGCTAAAGTTTGTTTAGCGGCTTTTATTATTGTATTATGCTCTATTGAGGTTTATTTATGAAAAATTATAAAATATGTGTTCAATACGACGGAACAAAATACAACGGTTGGCAGCGGCAGAAAAACACGAAAAATACCATACAGGAGCGCTTTGAAAATGTGTTGTCCCTAATGTGTAATCGTCCGGTTGAGATTTTTGCATCAGGCAGAACTGACGCAGGTGTACACGCTGTAGCACAGGTTGCAAACTTTAAGTGTGAAACTGATCTTTCCTGTGCTGAGATTATGGATTACTTAAACCACTACCTTCCCACAGACATTTTAGTGACTGACATTGAAGAGGTTGATGAGCGTTTTCACAGCAGGCTCAATGCTGTGTCAAAAACCTATGAGTACACCATAGCAACCCAAAAGCCCGATGTTTTTATAAGAAAGTACGTGTATTTTGCAGACGCAGCACCTGATGTTGAAAAGATGCAAAAGGCAGCTGAGCTTTTGTTGGGCACTCACGATTTTTTAGGATTTTCGTCAGTAGGCAAGACGAAAAAGTCAACAGTACGCACTATAAACTCTATTGAAATTGAAGAAAATGGCAGACTAATCAAAATCAAAATAAACGCCAACGGCTTTTTGTACAATATGGTGCGGATTATTGCAGGAACCCTTTTTGACATAGGCACAGGAAAGCATAGCGTGAACGATATAGAAAATATCTTTAACGCCAAGACAAGAGCGGACGCAGGTACAACACTTCCTGCCTGCGGACTGAAGCTTGTAAAAGTATTTTATAAGGAGTAGCTATGAAGCTGTATTTTGCCCCTTTAGAGGGAATTACTACATATACATACAGGAACACACACGCAGAAAATTTTACGGGAGTAGACACCTATTTTGCGCCTTTTATCGTTCCCACGGACAACGAGCGCATAAGCATAAAGACTCTACGTGATATACTGCCCGAAAACAACAGTACCAAGATAATTCCTCAGGTGCTTTGTTCAAGCAGCGATGCTTTTTGTGAATTTGTAAAGAAAATCAAAGACCTGGGCTATACAAAGATAAATTTAAACCTTGGTTGCCCATCGGGAACTGTTGTGAAAAAGCACAGAGGTTCAGGAGCTTTAAGGGATACAGATGAGCTTGACAGATTTTTAGACGGAATTTTTTCTAAGTCGGACATCGACATTTCTTTTAAAACAAGGACAGGCTTTTATTCTCACGAGGAGTTTCCAACACTTATCGATATTTACAATAAATACCCTGTAGCAGAGTTGATTATCCACCCCAGAGTGCGTGAGGAATTATATAGTGGAAAACCAAATATGGACTCCTTTAATTATGCGTACCGCAATTCTAAGCACAAGCTTTGTTACAACGGCGATATTGTGACGGTAGAGGATTACGAAAAAATATGTGAGCGTTATCCCGATTTAGAAAGCATTATGGTAGGAAGAGGCGCAATTGCCAATCCTGCGCTGTTTCGTGAAATAGGGGGCGGAGAAGAGATAAAAACCAAAGAGCTTATCCAATTTTCAGAGATTTTAGAGGAAAGATATTTTAAGGTGCTGGGCTGTGAGCACTACACGTTACACAGACTAAAGGAAATATGGCTTTATATTATGAAAAACTTTCCCGATGAAAAGAAAACAACGAAAGCGATAAAAAAGTCAAACAGCTTAGCAGATATTAATAGTGCAATAAAAAATATGGGCATGGTTTAGACCATGCCCATATTTTTATTATATCACAACGAATTTCCGTTTGTAAATAAAAATGTGAGGCTGGTCAGCGTTTTCTCTTTTTTAAACAAAAACAGGCATAATTATTTTGTTATTGTGTCAATTGAATATGGTAAAAATCTGTGGTATATTATAAGTGAACCAAACGAAAGGCAGGTACAGTCCAATGAAAATTTAAAAATGGCTTTTTAAAGAGGATCCATTGTAACAGACAGAGGGTTTGAACAAAAAAGAGGTAAAATTAATATATAAAAGACAGAGGAAGAAAAAAGAAGCAACCGTTCAAACCATAATTGATAATCTTCGATAAAAAGTCAGGAATTTCACCTTTTGCAACGAAATACAATTTAAACATCAGGCGTTCTCACTTAGAGCAAAGAAAAGAAGCGTGTTAAATTAAATGTACGAAAAAAGCAAAAGGTAGATAAAGAAAGAGAGGGTAACCATATGACTGATTTCAAGAGTAATCAGTAGCGGTCCTTGATTGCAATGCCAAAAGCAATTAAGGACCGCTACTTTTTTGCCTGTTTACAAAAGAAAACAAAAATGATAAAATAAAGTATATAAATTTTGGATAAGCTATTACAACATAAACAAAAGGAGTTAACAATATGCTCGATTTCACTTATTATGCACCAACAAAAGTGTATTTTGGCAGGGGAAAACATAAAGACGTAGGCAAAATCATAAAAGACTACGGCTACGATAAGATAATGCTTCAGTACGGACAGGGGAGTATAAAAAAGTCAGGTCTTTATGATGAGGTTATGAAATCACTTTTAGACAGCGGCATAACCGTTGTAGAGATGGGCGGCGTTGAGCCAAATCCCAAAATATCCTTTGTGCGTGAATCGGTAAAGGTTGCAAAAGAAAACAAAGTCCAGATGATTTTGGCAGTTGGCGGAGGAAGCGTTCTGGACTCATCAAAATATACCGCAGCAGGTGCTATGAGTGATTGTGACCCGTGGGACTTTCCCACACGCAAGGCGCAAGTAAGAGATGCGCTTCCTGTAGGGTGCATATTGACTCTGGCAGCGGCAGGCAGCGAAATGAGCTCATCAGCCGTTATTACCAATATGGAGCTTAATATGAAAAGAGGGTACAACAGTGATTACAACAGGTGTCTGTTCGCTATATGCAACCCCGAACTTACCTATTCAGTCGGAAAATATCAGACTGCCTGCGGAATAGTTGACATTATGGCACATACAATGGAGAGATATTTCATTCCCTGTGAGCCTACAGATTTAACTGATCGTGTGGCAGAAAGTATTCTAAGGGCTACGATTGCTGCAGGCAAAACTCTGATGGAAAACCCGGAGGACTACGATGCACGTGCTAATATGATGTGGGCATCGAGCCTTTCGCATAATGATTTAACAGGCTGCGGCAGGGAAAATGCACTTCCGGTACACCAGCTGGAGCACGCATTAAGCGGCGAGTATGACCGCATCGCACACGGCGCAGGGCTGGCGGTGTTATTTCCTGCCTGGGCAAGATATGTGTATCGTGAGAATATTAAAAGATTTGCACAATTTGCAAGACGTGTTTG
The DNA here is from genome assembly GCA_045545755.1 of Congzhengia sp. GTDB lineage: Bacteria > Bacillota > Clostridia > UBA1381 > UBA9506 > Congzhengia. Next base: position 12,013 of record JAZQBQ010000056.1, read on the forward strand.
GGATTGCACCGATACAGACGACGAAGCTTGTGCAAAATGCGGCATAGAAAAAATGGCGGAGTATTTTGTTTCTATCGGTATGCCATCTAAACTTTCTGAATTTGGTATTGATGAAAGCTGTGTTGATAGACTTGCAGAGCTGTGTACATTTGGAAAGCAGAGAACTGTAAAGACATATATAGATTTGGACTACGATAAGATAAAAGAGATTTTTAAAAGCTGTATGTAAATAAAAAACCGAGGTGTTAGGTCGAGGTTGATAAGGAAGCATTGGTTTTGAAGTCATATTTTCAGTTTATACTGCGTCAAAAAATCCCGAAATACGTCAGTATTACGGGATTTTTGTTCCTTGTCTAACTCTAAAAATATGAGATTCAAAACTGCTATGCATCCTAAAATCAAAATTTTTGAATGAAGTTCAAGGCGAAAAAGGCTCGTAATCCTGACGGATACGAGCCTTTTTTAACGTAGAAATTCGTCAAAAATATGATTTATAGGACAATACTGCCTTATCAATCTCGACCTTTTGCCTCGGTTTTTTATTTAGAATTTTTCGTAGAATACAACCTCATCAAGAGGTCTTACAGTTTCGTGGAATGGGTGTACGGGTGCGTCCTCTGCAGGATATCCCATAACTAAAAGTGCCACAGGATCGTAATTTTCGGGAATGTTGTAGGTATCTTTCATAGCGGCAGGGTCAAAGTGCATTACCCAGCAGCTTCCTACACCGATGTTGTGAGCTGCCAGCATCATATGGGTAGTAACGATTGCTGCATCAACAGGAGCAGATAGCGCGCCGTCATATTTTCTTGTCCAACTCTCGTCTTTATTGTAGCACACCAACATAGCACAGGGAGCGTTAAAGTGGCATTTTGTGCAGTCTTTTAGCTTTTGGGTAGACTCGTCAGTGTTAAGTACCAGAATTCTCTGGGGCTGGTAGTTGCAGCCTGTAGGTGCCAAGTGAGCAGCTGCTAAAATTTTATCAATATCTTCTTTCTTTAAGTGCATTTGTTCAAATTTTCTTACCGAATATCGCTCGGCAATAAGCTTTTCAAATTCCATTTCCATTTCTCCTTTCGGATTTTAGTATATCACACTACAACGGAAAAGGCAATGTTTTCGAGAGTTACCAACAACTATTTAGAAAAAGTTCTAAATAACTATTGACAGTTGTATGAAAATATCGTATAATCTATTTAGAAAGTTTTCTAAATGGAGGTAAAATAAATGGGAATGAATGAAACTCTAAAAGCAATCGCTGACCCTGTAAGGCGTGACATCCTGCAGATGCTCAGGAGCGGCAAAAAGTCGGCAGGGGAGATTGCTGAGCAATTTGACCTGACAGGAGCTACTGTTTCGTACCACTTGTCAAAGCTGAAGGCGGCGGATTTAGTAGCTGAAGAAAAGTACAAAAATTTTATTTACTATGAACTGAACACATCGGTATTTGAAGAACTGATAACCTGGATATATGCGTTAGGAGGTAAAAAATAATGAAATTTATGAAGTGGAAAATATTGATTATAACTTGTATTGTTTGCCTTTTGCCCATACTTTTGGGATTGGCACTGTGGCAGGAAATGCCCGACACAATGGCAATACATTTTGATATGTATAACCAAGCCGATAACTTTGCATCAAAAGGCTTTGTCGTTTTTGGATTGCCTGTTTTGATGGCAGTATTGCAGATTTTTTGCTGCTTTGTCAATGACATAAACGCCCATCATCACGGAGAAAAGAAAAAGTTTACGTTGGCGACAAAATGGCTTATTCCTGTGATGGCTATTGTTTTGCAAACGGTGACTTTATGCTACGGTCTTGGCTGGAATCTTGACATCAGACGAGTTGCTATACTTATTGTGGGAGGAATTTTTCTTGTAATAGGCAATTACCTGCCTAAGTTTAACTATATCAAAAATTATGACTTAGATACAGAAAAATCAAGAAAAATAAACAGATTTATTGGAAAAATGACAGTAGCTTTGGGCGTGCTTGCAATAATCACAATATTCCTGCCGCCGATATTTTCTGTTGCGTGGCTTTTCCTTTTGATACCCTATACAATAATCAGTGTTGTGTATGGCATCAAGGTAGGACGTAACTAATGACAAGGAAAATTAAAGCAGACGGAAAAATAATTGAATATGAGCTTAGTATAAAAAGCGTAAAGAATATAAATCTGCGAATAAAACCCGACGGTAAGGTTTATGTGTCGGCAAACCGCTGGGTGTCAAAAAAAGCGATAGATAATTTTGTGGCATCAAAGGCGGATTTGATATTTAGGGCGTTAAAAAAATACGCAGAGCATAAGGAAGTACAAAAGGTACAGTATTATACCGAAAGTGAGCTGAGAGAGCTGATAGTAAAGTTTTGCGAAGAAGTGTATCCTCACTTTGAAAAAAGGGGAGTGGAATACCCGCAAATTAAATTTCGCAAAATGGTATCCCGCTGGGGTAGCTGCCACTGGCTAAAAGGGGTTGTGACTTTTAATACAAACCTTGTCTATGCGCCTGTAGATTGCATAGAGTATGTTGTATGTCATGAGTTTACCCACTTCTTAGAGCCAAACCATTCGGCGGAGTTTTACGAAGAATTGGCTTGCGTCTGTTCTGACTACAAAGAACGCAGGAAGAAACTGAAAGAGATAAAGATACGGTAAAAAACGAAAATTATTTTTTGCTGGCTTTCACGTTCATAATAGATACAGTTGTTTTTGGCTAAATTTTGCAACAAGTTGCAAAGTAAAATTATTGCTCCACGATAGCTCAATTAAATTCGCCATCAGCTGACCGAAGGTCAATTTAGCTACGAAGTAATTTAGCGTGTGTTAGCACATTTAGCTTGACGTAAGACAAATTTAAATAAAAAAAGACATTTTTCTTTGTTGAAAAATGTCTTTTTTCTGGTGATCCATCGGAGATTCGAACTCCGGACACCTTGATTAAAAGGTATAACGGCACAATCGTCAAATGCACATAGAGAGCACTTTTCCCTAATTTACCGCATTTTTTACCCATTGAAATCGGTTTCAGTTGGTTGCGAACTCTGTTAATTACAACCATAGTTACAACCATTACTCTTATATGATATTAACTTGAGATACCATTGACGAAATATCATCCTTGGTAAAATGTGTATATGTATCTACTGTTGTTTCGTAATTCTCATGACCGATGATTTTCTGTAGTAGTTCAGGTTGAGCACCCGCTTGTACCATCATCGAAGCAAAAGTGTGACGCGTAGAGTGTGGTGTAAGGCGATGGTCTTTCTCGTCTTTTGAAAGTATGCCTACTTCTTTGAGGAAGGGATAGAATTCACGCTCTCTAAAATTACGAGCATTTTTCTTTCCGCCTTTTGAGTTGGTAAGCAGATAATTATTATCCAGATTGTACCAACTTTCTATAAACGGATATATTTTTTCATTAATAGGGATAATTCTGTCCTTGCCGGCTTCTGTTTTTTCTCCACCGACCATATATCTTTCCTTCAGATGTACGTTCTCGGTCTCGATGGAAAATAGTTCTTCGATTCGCATGCCCGTATATATAAATACAAGAATAATCTGAGCAACGAGTTTCCATTTGTTTTTAAATAAGATTTTTATTTCTGCATCTGAAAAAATTTGCTTTTCTGCTTTATCTTCCTTGGGCAATTTTATAAACTGAGCGTAATTCTTTGATACTATGTCACGCTCCATTGCATACTTGCTCAACTGATTTGCCAAGATGCGTATTTTGCTACACGAAGAACGACTGCGGCCTTTCTTTACCAGGTCGTCAATTACAAACTGGAAATCGTCGGTGCGAATGTCCCTCATTTTTTTCTTGTGACAAGGCGTTAAATGTTTCCATGCGTTTTCATAGCCTTCGGTAGAAGCGGCGCTTAAATCGTTAAAATGGGTGCGAGACCACATTTTATATACGTCTTCTAATGTGGAATTATACTCCGGAGATACGTTTTGAGTGTCAACATTCGCAAGCGCATTCATTGCCTCTTTTTCTGTAGAGAAATAGCCTAAAAAAACAGAATATCTGATACAGTTCTTATACTTGGTTGCAACTGCCGCCCAGGGTTTACGCCGTCTGCCTTTTGCTTTATATACCGAGCCGGTTCCGTTGGCACGTTTTTTTGTTTTTTTACCCTCGGTAGATGTTTGCTTTTTCCCGCAGTGCAGGCAAAACAAACTGTCTTCCGGGATTTCTTTTTTGCATTTAATACAATTAGCCATAAACACTCTCCTTTTCTTAAAAATAGGGTTGATTAAAAAGAGTGTTTATGATATACTTAAATTGATTGTTAGGGGTGTATATCATTTACACTCTTTAGTCCTCATATCTGCGCCAACAGGTATGGGGGCTTTTTTATCTATTCTGCTTTTTTCTTTGTTAAGGTAATGTAATATTCATCGCCGTGATAGTCCGTGACTTTAGTTTCTTTATCAAGCAATAGAATTGAGTATTCGGGATTTTCGTATGCTTCGTCATAATTAAAAGTAAGATATCCGCCATTGGGGAAGTACAAATAATTTATATGATAGTTCAGTGCGTCAACTCCCTGTTCGTAAGTTTCACCGTCTAAATAGTAAGTGGTGCTGTGGAAGGTTTCTACTCCTTCATCTAATCTTCTTTCAATTTCTGCCGGAAGCGTATACGCCTTTCGGTCAATATTAATATCAGGTTCACGCGACATAATTACATAATATTTTGCGGTATATTCTCTTGCTTCGTAAAAATCGCCGATGTTAGTTGTCTCATAGCCGCAAAGGACAGGAATGTGCGGTATTGACAACAAAAAAGATATACATAGTGTTATTAGGAAATTACGTCCTTTATAGAACGTCTTTGTTTTAATCAAATTATATATGTACCATATCGCACAAACACAAAACACATAGAATGATGTATCACAAATTATCTTTATATAGTACAACTTATATACCTCTTTTCTTTTGAAATGGCTTTTAAATAGTTTAATCGTTGTTTTTTTGGCAATCTTTACATTCACAAAATCCTGCTTTTATTGCTTCTTTTATATTCATTGTATAAGCTGATTTTGGTATGTGATAGCAATCGGGGTCGGTATGATAAATGTCCCCTGTCTTTGCTTTCCATACTTTTGAACTGAAAGCTACTTCATCAGGTACGGGGAGTTCTGCCGGTATTGTTGCTATTGGTACTGCAGATGTGTGATTGTAGAAACTGTATATACCAATAGATGAAAGACATATCCCAAGGACAATAACGCCTGCTGCTATATATTTTTTAATATGTATTTTTGAGGAAGTATTTGCATTTATAAACGGCTCAAAAATACGAAGTAAATTCTTTTCTATTTCAAGAGTATTTTTACTTTTATCCCTTTTTACGAGCGACAAAGCTTTTCGGGCGTAGTCAATATTAAGCCCGGTTAAACACGAAAGCTCATCTGCAGAAGATATTTTAATAGCTTTCATAACGCACGGTGGCGCCATAACATATAAAGAAAAAGCATCGGCTTCACGTTCCTGTTCTTCGTTCGGTGTAAACATAAACTGTTTGGAGCGCTTGTGTTCTGCTTTTATATGCCCTAATTCGTGGTAGATTTTTTGTATCTTCTTACCGTGAGGTAAATCGTCAGAATACATTATAATTGAGATTTTGTCTGTAGATAAGGCGATTGCCTCATTCTCTTCCATTGCTTGTAGTGTAGCTTTGTACGCAGCGGCAGGAACAAAGTCCTTTATTGCATCCAACTCTGAATACTTAAATAGATAAATGTTTTGTTTCCTTAGAGCCTCTTTGAGAGAACTTATAGAAATACTTAGTTCTTTAAATTGTGCCTCTGTTAGGAAACGGTAGGCGAGGTTTTTAATGTTTTGCATAAATGACATCCTTTCATTATTAAATTAGATAGTTACATTATAACTAAAAGATGTCATATCGTGTCGATAATTGTACAAATTATCGTTACAATCTTTTATAAAATGCTTCAGGTCTCGTTATTCCTCGTCAGATTTAAAGCTCATAGCATCAAGTACGCTTTTTAATGCGCTGTATTCTTTTTTTGTTAATTCTGAAACATCCCCTTCGCCTACTAATAAATATTTATCTTTGGGAATATCGGATGTTACAACAGTTCCTTTTCCCTCAGACCCGTGTATAGTATATGTATTTGCTATAGCATTGTCGATATTTTGCATCATTAGAGCAATCTTTAAATCAGAAGCTACAGAATTGTCATCTCCCATAATGAAAGAGGGAGTAACCTGGAGAGCGTTTGCAAGGGATACGATCTTATCACGACGCATATTTGCAATGTCGCCGCTTTCCCATCTTGAAACTGTAGCTTCACTTACTCCGACTTTATTGGCTACATCAAGCATTGTCATATTTAGTTCTTTGCGTCGATTCTTCAATTTTTCTTTTATATCCATTTTACACACCTTTTCTTTGATGTATTAAAATACTCATTTCCTTTAAATTAAGACCATTATATCACATGGCTTGCAAAAATGCAAGAGTAAATTTAAAAAAATTAAAAAAACTTGCGAAAACGTATTGACAATAAAAAGCTATTGTGCTATATTATACTTACGGAAACGCAAGTTTGTCAAACATTATATTGAAATGAAAGGAGAAAAAGGATGTTTAATCAAAATTTACTTAAGGCAAAAATGATTGAAAATGAAGTTTCGGTATTAGAATTGTGCAATGAAATGGGAATCTGTGAAGCAACATTTTACCGTAAATTGGCGCGAAATGGAGATTTTTCAAGGTTTGAAATAGGAAAAATTGCAAATATGCTTAAATTAACTTCAGAAGAAAGAGACAAGATTTTTTTTGAACAAAAACTTGCATAAACGTAAGATGGAGGATAGACTATGAAAGGAAGAAAATGGGCAATATTTTTTTCTGCGTTGCTTGGTAGTTTGGTTACTCGGCTAATAGGGTTTTTAACAGATCTGCTATGAAGATAAAAATTCTATCAGCATTACCCACTAATGCACCTATTACAGTTATTATTAAGTCGCGAAAAAATTGTTGGCGTGTTTGTTTCTTTTGAGAAATTTCTTCTGCTGATATAAATTCTTTGTAAGTTTTACCAGTTTTACGCCAAGACTTTTTAAACTCTTTGCTATTCAAGATTTCTTTTGTTTTAGCAATGGTATCCGGGTCAATGTTAGATAGTGCATTTTTAATGCTCTCGTCGTGTTCTTCGAGAGCTTCGCGATGATAATTCATTCTATCCCTCCTTTCGTGTATACATAATTATAACACGAAGGGAGTGCAAAAAACAATATAAAAGAAAGGAGTTTATTATGGAACACAAAAAAATTGAAACGTTAACTATTAAACAAGCGGTTGATGAATTAAGGGAACTTGGTATGAATATCACGCCCGACAGATTGAGAGCAGGTATCAACCAAGGAGTTTTTCCTTTTGGCATTTGTATTCAAATGAAGAATTTTGAATTTGAAATCTATCGTGTACCATTTGAAAAATGGATTGCCGAGAGAGTTTCATAGAAGGGAGTGAAAACGTGAAGGAGTACAAATTAGTTGTTCGTGCTACATGGTACACGCGAGGTACATATTATTTCTACTCTCGTGAAAGGGCAGAACACGAGAAAAAATGGTGGGAGCGTCAAGGTTTTAGATGCACAATCGAGGAGGTGGAAAAGTGAAAGAAAACAGAGTAGTAAACAAAGACCGCTTTAGCCGTTTCGTAAGAATGGCAGCACTGATTTTGTTAATTCTCCTGGTTGCCTTATTCGTTAAGTTTATGAACGCACACAACGGATTAGGACCGAGAGTAGTTGAATATCATACATACGAAATCACACGGCAGACAAGCTCTGAAAATCCACGTATCAAAGTGCCTGTAGCTCGTGAAGTGGTTTACAGGTATGTATACCAGTAGGGAGTGATGAAAGTGTATCGATGTTCTGAATGTGGACAAGTTTTCGATGTTCCTTATGAATGGACTGAACCCTACGGACAGAGGTTTGCAGGTAGCCCCTGCTGTCACACCAATTTTGACGAGGTCGAATACTGCGAGTGTGGGAATATTAAAGAACCATACCGCAAATACTGCAAACAATGTGAGGAGGCGATAGAGATTGATAATGAGTGAGTTCGAGATACTGCGTGATTACCGACAGGCAAAGAACAAAGTCAAGCAAGTGAAAATTCTTGCTGATTTAAATGGATGTACAAAAGAGGAAATCACGGAGTGTTTGGAAAATCAAGGTGTGACAGTCTTAAAAGTAGATACACTCGAAGAAAAACACTCGAGTATTTTATATCTCCATAATCAGGGAATGATTGACGAAGAAATTGCAAGCGATATAGGATTAAAGGCATCTTCTGTAAGTCAGATAAGGAGCAAATTAGGCTTAAAAAAGCACAAAAAAAGAAAGCTGCAGACCGAAGTCGAGCAGCTAACTTAAAAACCAATTATATTATATCAAAAAGTTTTATAAAAATCAACTATAAAAGGAGAAAACATACAGGGCTCCCGACGCACGGCGTAAGCCGTGTGGTGGGAAGAGGACGCACCCTGTAATGTATGATATCTGTTGCGTGAGCAACAGACGAAGAAATGAAAGGAGCAAGGACGATATGGATAGATGTAAAAACTGCGGAGCATATTTAGATCCGGGCGAAATTTGTGATTGTGTAAAGGCACGCGAAGAAAGAGCAATGGTAAAAGAGGCAATGATGACCTCTTTAAAATATCTTGATACATTAGGCGAAATCGGTACAGATGATGAAGAATCAGGTGTATTAAACGAAGCCTTTAAAACAGTCTTAACTGAAATCGCTGAAAAATACGGTCAAGACCCGAAGGAGTTTATGGAAAAGGTCATTGACGCTTTAGAAGAGTTTTGGGATGAGGAATAGAAGGAGGCAGTAATAATGGCAAGCAATGAACTTAGAACAATAGAGATAGATATTTACACATATAACTATCTTGTAAAAACAGAAAATAAGCTTGAGCTTATCAGAGGAGCAGTAAAGGAGAACTCAACTGTTGCTTTGGAAATTATAAGGGCAATTTTAGGAATAAAGGAGACCGCAAGCAATGGCTAATTTTGATAGTGGCGTAGCAAGCTATATTATAGGACAAGCAACGGTAAAGGTAGCATTTCCAGTTGACTATAAGGGTAATGCTGAAATAGCCTGCAAACATTGCAAATTCTACGTCAGGGCAACTTGCAGGTGCGCACTCAATCAAGAGGTCGTAAATTTTCCTGATAAGTACACGGGCGCAAATTGTCCGTTAGAAAGGATAGACGAGCAGTGAAATTTAGAGATTTAAGAGCAGACGAAATAGACGTTAGAGTACAAAGTATCAAAGCAAAAGGCGGAAACCCTGCAGGTGCGGTATTGCTTTTATACAAAAATGCTCGGTGTGATATGAATATACTTGATGAAACGGTAGGCGCGGAAAATTGGCAGCGTGAGCATTATGAGTGTAAAGGAAATTTATTCTGTCGAGTGGGCATAAATATCAACTACAAAAACGCCTCTTCCCCTTTAGAGTTCGTATATAAAAGCGACTGTGGAACGGAAAGTAATACAGACGCACAAAAAGGCGAAGCATCGGATAGCTTTAAGCGAGCTTGCTTTAACTGGGGATTAGGCAGAGAGCTTTATACTGGTCCGTTCATTTGGGTTGATGCAAATAAATTTGAAGTGTACGATACAGGTCGCAAGGATACGCGCGGCAACCCGATTTTTGCAACAAACGACCGCTTCTCTGTGGAAAAAATCATCATAGAAAATAAGCGTATAACAGCCGTATCCATAAGAAATGACACACAGAAAGCACGAGTGTTTGTGTGGCAGGCTACATAAAGGAGAATAACAATGCGTGAAATGACAGGCATTATGAAAAATGCGTCTTTGGATATTGATACAGGCAAGGCGATACTTACTCTTGTTATTAACGAAAAGCAAAGCGCCTTTGACTGTTACGGCGAATTGAAGAGCGCAGACAAATTGAGTGTTAAACTCGATAAGTACAGGGAAAAACGCTCACTTAATGCCAACAATTACGCCTGGAAGCTCCTTACGGAAATAGGCAATGTGCTGCGAAAGGACAAAGAGGAAGTATATTTGGAAATGCTCAAGCGTTACGGCCAGAGCGAAATGATAAGTGTACTTTCTCATATTCCTATCAAGCAGTATATCAAGTATTGCGAGGAAGCAGGCGAAAGTGTTCTGAACGGCAAAAGCTTTACTCACTACAAGGTATATAAAGGGTCAAGTGAGTTTGACACAAAAGAAATGTCAATATTTATTGACGGTGTAGTGGATGAAGCTCAAGCCTTAGGAATTGAGACAAAAACGCCTGAGGAACTTGCAAATCTAAAGTCATTATGGAAAGAGGCTGACGATGGCAAAAAGCATAATGCAGACTGAAAAAGTATGTTATATCACAGGACAAACCCTTAACCTGCATAAACATCATATTTACGCAGGCAAGAACCGACAAGTAAGTGAGGATAACGGCTTTTGGGTTTATCTTATAGGACCTTTACATAATCAGTCTGATGAAGGAGTGCATTGTAAAAACGGACACGCCCTTGATATGAAGCTCAAAACGGAATGTCAGGCGAAGTTCGAAGAATCACATACAAGAGCAGAATTTATGGCTCTAATAGGGAAAAATTACTTATGATGAGGTAAATTATGAATTATATTGCTGAACTTAACGCCTTTGAGCGTGCGCTCGAAACTGTTCGGCTATCAGCAAATGCTCAATTGCTTTGGTACAAGCTTATGTGCCTGGCAAATAGGAGTAATTGGTCTGAGTGGATAGAAGTAGATAACGGACGGCTTGCAGGAATGTTAGGTATTCATCGCAACTCTGTAATTTCCGCGCGTGATAAGTTAATTGAGAAAAATTTCATAGAGTATCAGCGAGGAAAAGGCAGAGGAATAGGAAGGTATAAAATTATCTCTTTGATGCACAAAAAAGATGCGTCTACAGATGATTTGATGCACAATAACAGGGCAACAACTTGTGCATCAACCTGTGCATCAAATTGTGCAGAAGGCGTAAAGAAAGAAAAGAACCAAAAGAAAGAAATAATAAATAATAATATTATTAAAACAAAAACAGAAACAGAAACAAAAAATAATGCTGCTGCGGTTGTGAAAGCATATCAGGACAATATCGGTTTTGTAAATCCTGCGATTTTTGAAAAGATTTGTGCTTGGCTTGATGATGTAGACGAAAGTCTGATTATTTATGCCATAGAGCAAGCGGTATTTAATAACAAGCCTAATTGGCAGTATATAAATGCCATTCTCAATAATCACTTTAAGGCAGGTCGCAAGACAAGAGCCGATGCGGAGAATGTCCCAAAGGCTAAGCCGAAAGAAGAAAAGAAGAGCAGATATGATTTTGCGGAAATTGAACGCAGGGCGTTTATGAATGTTGGGAAAGGAATTGATAATGATGCGTGAGATATTATTTAGAGGGAAAAGAAAAGACGGTGTGTGGTTGTACGGGCATTATACGGATGAGACTGCTTATGATGCTGATTTTCCGTGTATAGTTCCGCTAAAGAGTTATCCTGAGCGTGTAAATTGGAGTATAAACAAAGACACAGTGGGACAATACATAGGGTTAACAGACAGAAATGGACAAAAGGTTTTCGAGGGAGATATTTTAAAAAGCTACTGGGATGAAGATAATCCTGAAGACTTTTGTTATGAGGTTGTTCTGTGGTATGAAAACGGATGGTGTATTAAGCAGGGAACTGCAACGCCTGACCGACTTGACGGAGTTTACAAAAACGATTGTTTAGAGTATAGCGAGGTTGTCGGCAATGCGTACGATAATCCTGAATTGTTGGAAGAAGGGTTGGAATGAAAGCAATACTAAAATACCCGGGTGCAAAATGGCGTATTGCAGAGTGGATTATCGGTCATTTTCCTGAACATAAAGTATATTGTGAGCCGTTCTTTGGTTCAGGAGCGGTGTTCTTTAAAAAGCAACCCTCATACATAGAAACAATAAATGATAGAGATGGAAATATTGTTAATTTGTTTGAGGTCTGCAGAAAGTTCCCGGAAGAATTATCAGCTGCTATAAATATGACGCCTTTTGCAAGAGCGGAATTTGCAAATTGTTATGAGATGAATGTTACAGACCCTATAGAGCGTGCGAGAAGAACTCTCGTAAGATTTCATCAGTCGTTCGGGACAAGCAACAGTTCAAAGAACAGCTGGCGAAATGTTCAGACCTATGGCGGACCAAGATGTGCAACGATGTGGAATTATTTGCCCGAAACAATTATTCAATGTTGCGATAGACTCAAGGAAGCACAGATAGAAAATATTGATGGTATAGAGCTAATTAAACGATATGACGATAAGGAAACATTGATTTATTGTGACCCACCATATCTGCAGTCCTTAAGAAAGAGAAATATGTATGCTTTTGAAATGAATGATAAAGACCACATCAATCTCTTAAGGACGCTTAAAGAAAGTAATTCGATGGTTGTTTTAAGCGGGTATGACAATGAACTGTACAATCAAGAATTGTCAGGATGGAGAACGGCCGAGAAGGCAACCACGGCACAAATGGGTAAACATCGTATTGAAAAACTGTGGATGAATTTTTAGGAGTGATGCACAATGACAATAACAATCCCCGACACACCGCCATCGAACAATGAATTTATGGGAAACAGCCGTAATTTTAATATCTATCGTAATACAAAAGCTCAATGGCATTGGTTGATTAAGGCAGCGCTTACACAGGTAGAGAAGCCAAAAACACCGTATGAAAAGGCACTTGTTGAGATTACATATTATTTCAAAAGGCGTGGCAGGCGTGACCCCGACAATTTCAGCGGTAAAATGTTGCTTGACCCGTTGGTAAGAGAAGGTGTTCTGATAGACGATAGCTTTGACAATGTGGAGCTTCGGCTAAAAGGAAATTACGATAAGGACAACCCAAGAACGGAAATAAAAATAACAGAGATTAAGGAGTAATTATGAATAAAGCGATTTTAGTAGGAAGATTGACAAAAGACCCCGAACTGCGCGCGACTACATCAGGCGTATCGGTAGCAAGTTTTACCGTAGCTTGTGACAGAAAGTATGTAAAGCAGGGCGAGGAAAGAAAAGCAGATTTTATAAACTGTATTGCCTGGCGCCAAAGTGCAGAGGCGATTTCAAGATATTTCAAGAAGGGTGACCGTATCGCCCTTGAAGGAACTATCCAGGTAAGAGATTGGCAAGACAACGACGGTAAAAAGCGTTACGCAACAGAGGTTGTTGTGGAGCAGTGGGAATTTGCGCAGAGCAAAACAGAAGGTGCGCTGGCTACATCAAACACAGAGGCAGACCTTGACGGATTTATGCCTGTTGACGATGATGATTTGCCGTTTTGATGAGGTGCTGAAATGATAAAATGCGAACTTTTCAACGACAATTTTCAAAATTTCAAAAGGTATGCGATACCGAGAGCACAGTTAGTTATTGCGGATATACCTTACAATATAGGGACGGATTTTTATGGCTCTAATCCAATGTGGTATGAGGGCGGAAATAGAAAGAACGGCGAAAGCAAACTTGCAAAGAAAGCAGCATTCAACTCTGACTTTAATTTTAATATTGCTGAATATTTTCACTTCTGCAACAAACTTTTGATTAAGGAACCGAAGGAAAAAGGAAAAGCACCGTGTATGATTGTATTTTGTGCCTTTCAACAGATTGAAACAGTTATTGAGTATGCCAAGAAACACGGATTTAGAAATTACATACATCTGACCTTTTGCAAAAACTATTCGGCACAGGTGTTAAAAGCAAATATGCGTGTAGTTGGCGCAACGGAACACGCCTTGATATTATATCGGGACAAGCTCCCCAAATTCAATAATAACGGGAAAATGGTTTTCGATTGGATGGAATGGAAAAGGGATGATAAAAGTATTCCTAAAATACACCCTACGCAGAAACCGCAAGCGGTATTGAAAAGGCTGATAGAAATATTTACCGATGAAGGCGATGTAGTAATTGACCCTTGCGCAGGTTCGGGAAGTACATTAAGAGCAGCAAGAGATTTAAACAGAAACTGTTATGGGTTTGAAATTTCAAGAGACTTTTATAAAAAGGCTACTGAAGAAATGCTGAAACCGGAATATCAGTTATCAGTTTTCTAATGCCAACTGGAATAGAATCCACAAAGGAGTGATTATATGTCGCAATGTGAAAGAATTGTTCAGTACATAAATCAGCACGGAAGCATAACGCCGATAGATGCAGTAAATGACTTAGGATGTATGAGGCTTGCAAGTCGTATAACGGATTTAAAACAGCGTGGCGTAAATGTAATAAGCGAATGGGAAGAAGGCAAGAACCGCCACGGCGAAAAAACTCGTTACAAAAGATATTTTATATTAAATAATACAAAGGAATGAGAAAAAAGGAAATGAGAGGGAATACAGAAATTGCAGAAATATTAAAAGAAAGTTATGGCATAGACGATTTAACCCCTTATGAAGAAATAGACTACGAAATCGAAAACTATTCTGATGAGGTTTCACGAGTGAAAATTCAATCCAAAACTGGAAGAAATTTTTGTTGTCCTGTTTACGCCATGTTTGACGGATATCATATGAGTTGGTACGGCGATTATGGTTTTTGGGGTTTTACCTGTACTTGGAAAACAAATGTAATGAATCTTGCATATGGCTCTCCGTATTATCAGCTTGAAAAATTAGAAAGTAGAGAGCGAGAGGAATTTGACGAAGAGCAATGTCAAAATGAATTGTTAAAGCACATCAAAGAGGGAATGTGGTATACATACGATTTAAGCGAAGAACAAAAAACTCGTTTTAATGAATTTATGAAAGAGCCTTTTGATTATATTTGTAGTGACGATTGCCTGTATGAATATGAGGAAGAATGCGAAAAGTTAAAAGAATTACAAAACGCAACCGAAAATGAACACATGTGGCATGCTACTTTGTACAATCTTAAGGAAGACGATTTTAGCCTTTTTGATTGTGAGGACTACGAATTGCACGATATAGGTATGAAAGCACCGTGCAGGTTTTTCATAATTCTGTATATGCTGAGCGTAGTGGCGAATCGGGAGAAAGAAGGTGGTGGAAGTTGCTCGAAGTAATATACAGAATATACCAGGTCGCAGATAAGGGAAAAGAGCCTGAAAATGGTTGTTATTTTTGGGGAGTATCAAACAACATAGAATTGACTATGGATTGTAAGATATGCGATAACAGAGACCATTTCAAAGAGTTAATACGAGAAGAATATGGCGAAATTCCTTTTCGTAACTCTAAGAAATTAAGTACAGGCGATTTGTACTGCGTCATAATAGGCGAGCATTGTTGGAATACAGAAAGGTATTTCAATCGAATTGAATATACCTGTGCTTGTTGTGGATGTAAAGTAACAGGCTATATTGATAAATCTCACAGAATAGAGGATTACGAGGTCAAAAATGAACTTTGCAATCAGCTCGACAAGTATGGAGATTTGAGATTCTGTTCCTATAAATGCAAGGAGCATTTCATACAAAGAGAAAGAAAAAAGTGTCTTGATGAAGGACTTATTGATGAGAGTTTTATTACGAAAGACACTTTCAGGCGTAATGACATTGCAGGGTACATCTACAAAATCAGTAAAAAGTCAACCGGGGAATTTTATATAGGACAAACTATCTACTTGCCAATATTCCGTTGGGGGCAACATCTTAAAACAGACAGATTTAATATAGATGGCATTTTAGATTATCAGTTTGAAGTAATCGAAGTTGTGCCTATAACGGAAAATATTCTTGAAAGGGAAAAATACTACATACAAAAGTATTATAAAGAAAACCCCGAAAAATCACTTAATATTATGTGTACTGCAAACATAGATGCTAATCAGATAGAAATCGGAAGCGAGGTTGAGAAATGAAAAGTGTATTATTAAGCGTTCAGCCTAAATGGTGCGAAAAAATTATACACATAATTGGTCAAAAAGGTACAAAGCCGATTTATGAAAAAAGTGTTGAAATAAGAAAAACAAGACCGAAGTTAGAAACTCCTTTTAAGTGTTATATTTATTGCACAAAACCGAAAGAACTTTTTGATTTGTCCTATGATGTGCAATTTGGAAAAGTTATAGGTGAATTTGTCTGTGATTGGATAGAAAGCACTCCGTTATGGAGATTAAAAGGCAACACGGGATTTTGTGCAAAGAGAACGGAACGAGAAGAAAAACTACCGGAAATGGCTTGTTTGTCTTTGGACGAAATATATAGATATATCATAAACGAAAATAGACTTATACATGGGTGGCACATATCTAATCTTATAATCTATGACGAGCCGAAAGAATTGGGCGAGTTTAAAACGCTTTGCACAAAAAATACAGATTGCTATTTGTGTGATAGATACGATCATATAAGGAAAGATTGCAATAGCACAATAACACGACCGCCACAGAGTTGGTGCTATGTAGAAGAATTGAGGTGCAATTATGACAGATAACGAAATTATAAAGGCTTTGGAGTGTTGTTGCGTAAGCGAGTGCGACGAGTGTCCATATGATGAGCAGACCGCTTGTGTTGAGATAATGAAAGAAGGAGCTCTTGCCCTAATCAACCGCCAAAAAGCAGAGGTTGAGAGGTTGAATATTAGGAATAAGGTTTTAACGGCTATAACCAAAAATTATGATTGGAAATTTGCAAAAGCCAAATCCGAAGCAATCAAAGAGTTTGCGGAGAGGTTGAAAGATAATTACAATGTCATATTTGGCAGAAAAGCGGTTAGTATAGCCGAGATTGACAACCTTTTAAAAGAAATGACGGAAGAAAAGGAGCGCGATGCATAATGACGGCGTGCAAAAGGATAGTTTTTGCGGTTCATAATTTCGGAGAAAAAGAGTATATTTTCGAAGTGCCTGAAGGTATGAGCATTAAAGAGGGCGATATTCTTAGTGTTGAAACGATGTATGGACCGAAGATAGCAATAGCAACGGGTAATGTGACAATTGGAGAATACACAGACAAAATACTCATTAACTTAGGGGCATATCTGCCCTTGAGGAAAGTGTTGGCCTTCGCAAATAAGGAAATACAGGAATATATACATAACAGTACAGTAAATGGGATAATCAGCAAACTCGAAGATGAAAAATGCAGTCCTGATATACCATTTTAGGAGGGGCAGAAATGAAAGTAAATATTTTAGGAACAGAATACAGTATTGAGTTGTTAACTAAATCACAAGATGAATATCTTAAACAGGTTGACGGATACTGCGATAAAACGTCAAAAAGAATTGTTGTAAGAGTGCAAGACGAAAACGATAAAAAAGATGTGAGTGTTATAGACAATTATGATGTCTACTTGCGAACTATGTTAAGGCATGAAACAATACACGCGTTTTTGTTTGAAAGTGGCTTGCACAACAATTTTTCGCATCCGGAGTGGGGGCATGATGAAACAATGATTGACTGGATTGCGGTACAGTTCCCGAAAATACAAGAAGTGATGGAGCAGATTTATACAGGTATAGCCCTGTCCGCATTTATAACAAATAAACAATAATACAAGGAGTGCGATACATATGAAATGCCCTGAATGTGGAGTAAAAACAACAGTAATAGAGAGTCGTTCAGAACTTGGGAAAGTATACCGACAAAGATTGTGTAAAAATTGCTCTAAAGTAATGTACACAACCGAGGACATAATGCAAAGCTCTAAGTGGGACTTTATGCAGGCAAGATGTAGGTATCGTAAAAAAAGAAGGGGTAAGTGAGGAAATAGTTATGCACGAAGCTAAGAGAAACTGTTATCACTATAAACGAGGAAACTGCGCTCTGCTTGAACATGAGGGCGGAAAACTAAATTGTGAAATACATAGGTGTAGCTTTTACGAAACAAAAGAAGAGTATTACCGCCGTCAGGATGAGTTTGATAAACGGCAGCAAAAGAGGTATTAGATAGTAGAACATAACAATAGGTAATTGCACACAATTGCACATATTTGCGCATCAAAGTATGCTAATGTGGTTATAGTGTTCAAAATCAGAGAATGATAGGAGATATATAGTGTGAACACGGTAAAAGAATGGTTATCGAGGGCGACAAACGTTGACGCTGAAATATCCGCATTGGAAAGCGAATTAAAATCAGTAAGTGGAAGGGTATATCTTGGCATAAAATACGGGGATAAAGTTCAGGTGGGCAGAACGAGCGGAACAGAAGATGCAGTAAATACATATATGAAGTATAGCGACAAACTGTTAGAAAAGCTTCAGGAATTATATACAGTAAAGACAGAAATAGCTCTTGCAATATTTAAAGTACAGGACATAAGGTACAGGACGCTCCTTGAATTATATTACCTTAAAAAACTAACTTGGGAAAAGGTTGCAGAACAGATGCACATAGATGTAAGACATATATACAGACTTCATGGGGAAGCGTTGAAAGAAGTGGAAAGAGAGAATGACATCGCATAAAAGTGATAATAATTAAATAAAAATTGCATTTTCCTCTTTACAAACTTTAGAAGTTGTGATAGTATAAGTATACCCTATTTAATAGGGTATACGAAAAGAGGTGATTTAATTCATTGGCAAAGTATAATGTATTTCACGATGCAGATGCAATTGATGAAGCATTTTCAAATTCGCCTTTCAAATTAAAAAAAGATGTGAAAGATTTGAGTGAAACAGAACTTGATGATATTGCTAAATGCATTGGCGATGAATTGATTCAGGGCTTTGGAAGAGACGCGTGTGTTTTGCTATATAATAAAGGTCAAGAATATGTGTTGGGATTTGCAAAGGTTAGGTGTGGAGACAAAAAACATAAAAAAGGTAAATCTAACGGCTATAGGTGTATCGTATTGGTTGATTCTGAAAATGAACTTGCATATTTACTTCATATTTTTACACATTCTGTAAAAGATAACATTAGCAAAAAAGAAACTAATAGATTAAAGAAGCTTGTTGATGAATATATTGTAAGTATAGGAAAATGAATTTTGATGTTGGTGTAAGAAAGAAGGAGAAAAATGATTGATATTCAAAAATTATTAAAATCAAAACATGTCGAAGTACAGACACTAAACATTGATGACATAACGGGTGAGTTTGTTAAAACGTTTAGACAACGACAAAGATTTTCTCAAGTGACTATGGCAAATATTCTGGGAGTTTCTAAAAAATCAATTGAAAAATGGGAACAAGGAAAAAACAATATTGGCGGTAGTAGTAAAATTCTATTGAAGCTTTTATATGAAAATCCTGAACTAATTGAAAAAGTTTATTCTTCAAAGGTATATAAAGCTGGAGAAAAGGAAGTTGCATATAAAACGATTGCTCAAA